>JAJDGX010000260.1 GCA_030265885.1 Ruminococcaceae bacterium OttesenSCG-928-L11
CGCAAACATCCACCTTGCCGGGACCGAGGTCGCGCGGGAAAACAGTGCCGAAATTCGGCTCTGGGAGCCGTTTTGGCGCGAGGAGGCCTTGGCGGATTGGGCCATGTGGATGCGACAATCGCGAGAAAACAGAGGGGGAGCGAATCGATGGGAAGCTATGTGCCGGTGACAGACGCACAGCGGCGGGAGATGCTGGCCGCCATTGGCGTAGATGCGCTGGGAAAGCTGTATGAGGTGGTGCCGGAGGAACTGCGGGTAAAGGAACCGTCCCTTCCCGCAGGGAAGTCGGAGCTGGAGGTCGACCGGATGATGGCGGCTCTGGCGGGGAAAAACAAGGTCTACGCCAGCGTGTTTCGCGGGGCGGGGGCATACCGCCATTACATCCCGGCCACGGTAAAGGCTGTGGTGGGCAAGGAAACGTTTGTGACGGCCTATACGCCCTATCAGGCGGAGATTTCCCAGGGAATATTGCAGTCCATCTTTGAGTATCAGACCATGATTGCCATGCTGACCGGCATGGAGGCCTCCAATGCGTCGGTGTATGACGGGGCCACGGCTGCTGCCGAGGCGGTGGCCATGTGCCGGGATCGGAAGCGGACAAGGGCGCTGGTATCCGCCGCCGCCCACCCCGATGTCATCGAGACCATCCGCACCTATTGCTGGGGGGCCGGCGTCCGGATGGATCTGGTGCCTGTCCGGGATGGAACGACAGACCTGGCCGCCCTGGAGACAATGCTGGATGACACGGTGGCGTGCTGCTATCTGCCCCAGCCCAATTTCTTTGGGCTGCTGGAGGATGGGGAGGCCGCTGTGGATCTGTGCCACGCCGCCGGGGCCAAGCTGATTGCCGGGGTGAATCCCATTGCCATGGCACTTCTAAAGCCGCCGGGGGAATGGGGCGCCGACATCGCCGTGGGAGAGGGCCAGCCCCTGGGGATGCCTCTCAGCTTTGGCGGGCCGTATCTGGGCTTTATGGCGGCCAGCGGTCCCCTGGTGCGCAAGCTGCCGGGCCGCATTGTGGGCCAAACCACCGACAGCGAGGGCAACCGGGCCTTTGTGCTGACGCTGCAGGCCCGTGAACAGCACATCCGCCGGGAAAAGGCCAGCTCCAACATCTGCTCCAACCAGGCCCTGTGCGCCATGACAGCGGCGGTGTACATGGCGACCATGGGACAGTCGGGCCTGCACACCGCCGCCACCCAATCCATGGCCAAGGCCCACTATCTGGCGGAGGAGCTGGGGAAGGCAGGGTATCCCCTTGTCCATCCGGGGGAGTTTTTCCATGAATTTGTGACGACATGCCCGGTGGATCCCGCTGCGGTGCTGAAGCGGCTGGATGACAACGGGATTCTCGGCGGCCTGCCGGTGCCGGATGGCATTTTGTGGTGCGCCACCGAGTTAAACACAAAAGAGGAGATGGATCAGCTGGTATCCATTTGCAGGGAGGTGGCCGCACATGGCGCGTGAACCGATGCAGCTGTTGTTTGAAAAAAGCGTGGAGGGGCGCGGGTGCGCCATTTTGCCGGCCTGCGATGTGCCGGAATACACGTTGCCCCAGGATAGGCTCCGCACGGCGGAGCTGGCGCTGCCCCAGCTGGCGGAGGGCGACATCAGCCGCCACTATTCGGCGCTGGAGCGCCGCTCCCACGGGGTGAACAACGGGTTTTATCCCCTTGGCTCCTGCACCATGAAGTACAATCCCCAAATCAACGAGCGGATTGCGGCGTTGCCGGGTTTTGCCGAGATTCATCCCCTGCAGCCCGATGAGACCGTTCAGGGCTGTCTGGAGGCCCTTTGCCTGGCGGAGGAATATCTGTGCGAAATCACCGGCATGGACGCCATGACCTTTCAGCCGGCGGCGGGGGCCCACGGCGAATTGACCGGCATTTTGCTCATCAAGCAATGCCACGAGGCGCGGGGCGACAAGGGCCGCAACAAGATCATCGTGCCCGACTCGGCCCACGGCACCAACCCCGCTACGGCGGTGATGGCCGGGTTTGGGGTTGTCAATATCCCCTCCGGCCCCGACGGCTGTGTGGATCTGGAGCGGCTGCGGCAAGCGGTGGGCGACGACACCGCCGGACTGATGCTGACCAATCCCAACACGGTGGGGATTTTTGAGAAGGATATTTTGGAGATTACCCGGATTGTCCATGAGGCGGGGGGGCTGGTGTACTACGACGGCGCCAATCTCAACGCCATTATGGGCGTGGTGCGGCCGGGGGATATGGGCTTTGACTGTGTCCACCTGAACCTGCACAAGACCTTTTCCACGCCCCATGGCGGCGGCGGGCCCGGCTCCGGCGCGGTGGGCTGCAAGGCCGGTCTGGCCCCTTATCTGCCCAAGCCCCACATCAAAAAAGAGGGCGACAGCTGCCGGCAGGACGGCAATTGCCCCGAATCCATCGGCAAGGTGAAGGCGTTTTCCGGCAACTTTTTGGTGGTGCTGCGGGCGCTGGCCTACATTGCCACGCTGGGGCGGGAGGGCATTCCCGAGGCTGCCAGCCACGCTGTTCTCAACGCCAATTACCTGAAAAGCCGTCTGCAGGAATGCTACCATGTGCC
>JAJDGX010000264.1 GCA_030265885.1 Ruminococcaceae bacterium OttesenSCG-928-L11
AGGGCGTCCCTGCTGACGGGGACGATTCCCTCGTGCCACGGTGTCCACGATTGGCTGCGCTCTGGCAACCTGGATGCCCGGCGCTTTGAGCAACAGGGGAAGGAAAATCCCTACGGCGGATATGCGTCGGAGGATATGCCCATCCAGTATCTGAGCGGGCAGACGACCTACACGGACGTGCTGGCCCAAAGCGGATACACCTGTGCTCTCAGCGGAAAATGGCACCTGGGGGACAGTCTTACACCGCAGCACGGGTTCCGCCATTGGTATACCCTGGGCAAAGGCGGCTGCTTTTATTATCACCCGGACGTTGTGGAGGATGGCGACATCACGGTGCGGCATGGAGAATACGTAACGGATTTGATCACCGACAAGGCCATTTCCATGGTGGATGCCCTGGCCGGGGAGGACAATCCCTTCTATCTGAGTGTCCATTATACGGCGCCTCATTCGCCCTGGGGGGCGGAGCATCATCCGCCGGAATGCATCGCCAGGTATGAGGACTGCGCCTTTGAGAGCATCCCCGATGTGCCGGATCACCCCGATATGACCACGGGGCCGGTGTACGGAACGCCGAAGCGCAAGGAAAATCTCAGGGGATACTTTGCGGCCATCACAGCCATGGACGCGGGAATCGGACGCATTTTGGACTGCCTGGAGGAAAAGGGGCTGGCCGACAACACCATTGTCATTTTCACCGCCGACAACGGCATGAGCATGGGGCACCATGGCATTTGGGGGAAAGGCAACGGCACCTTCCCCATGAATATGTATGATACCGCCGTCAAGGTGCCGTTCCTGATCCAATGGCCCGGACACATCGAAAAGGGTACCGCCAGCCAAGCGCTTGTCAGCGCCTATGACCTGTTTCCCACGTTGATTGACGTGCTGGAGCTGCCTTCCCGGGCGGCGGCGCGTCTGCCGGGGAAAAGCTTCCGGCCTGCCCTTGCCGGGGAGGATGCGGGGGAAGAGGCGGACGTGGTGGTATTCGATGAATATGGCCCTGTGCGGATGATTCGCACCCGGGAGTACAAGTATATTCATCGCTATCCCTATGGAAAGAATGAGCTGTATGATCTGCGCAGCGACCCTGGGGAGGAGCAGAATCGGATCGACGATGCTGCCTATGGCGACCTGGTACTGGAGATGCGCGGGCGTATGGAGCGGTGGTTTGCCCGATATGCCAACCCCGATATCGACGGCACCCGGGAGGGTGTCACAGGGCTGGGGCAGCTGTGCTCCGCCGGGATTTACGCGGAGAAGCTGGTGAAATACGCCGGAGAGGAATCCATGTAGCGACGACCTAACAAGCCGAGCAGCAGTCAACCGGAGATGGTTGGCTGCGGCTCGGCTTGCTTCTCTTCTCAATGCAATGCGTGATCCGCCGGATAATCGACACCGGCCCAGATTCGCTTTCCGCTCCAATCCTCGTCGGGGGATGCCCAGAAGGGATCCGCCGGGGCAAGCCCCAGGGGAAGGAACGCGGCGCAGCACAGATACAGGCTGCCGGTGTTGATGTACTCCTCTCGCAGGGACGGCTGGTACCCGCAGAGACCCGGCCGCAGGAAGCCCGCCGCGTCGTAGTTGGCGGGGGCGTCGGTGCAGCGATGCAGCACGGCGGTGAGCCCGCAGCGAACGGCCGCCGGGCTCAGGCCCTCCGGCAGCTGCCGGCGCAGGGCGATGTCGGCCAGGTTGTGAAACGCGCCCATGCGGTAGCAGATGGAGCGGCCCGTTGCGGGAAAGGTGCCGTCAGAGGCGATCAGCTTTTCCTGGATGGCCGCATACCGGGAGGCCCGCGCCAGGACAGCCTCCTTGTGGGCGGCCCAATCCGGGTGGAGATGGCCCACCGTGTCGAGAATCTGCACCAGCATGGGGTGGATGACATAGCTGTTGTAGTAATCGTAGCGGAAGTCCTTGCCGTCCCCGTAGATGCCGTCGCCCAGGTACCAGTGGTGGCAGAACTCCTTCAGGGCGAAGTCCACCCGCATTTCATCAAAATCTTCCCCGGCCTGATACAGGAACGCCTCCACCATGGCGCTGAACAGCAGCCAGTTGCTGTAAAAGGGTTTCTTGCGGCGGATGCTCTTCATGGCGGTCACGGTGTGGGCCCGGACATCGGCATCGCTTTTGCCCCAAAGCTCGTCAAAGGCCCGCAGCAGCCCGTGGGCCAGAAACGCGGCGTCGACAATGGGCTGGGAAACGGTGGTGTCGTCGTCCAGAAAGTTCATTTTGTCGGCGCTGCCCGGGGTTACGGCGTTGGCCAGGCCCTGCCGGACAAGTCGGGCCATTTTGGCGCGCCGCGCCTCCTCCCCGGCAGAGAGGCCCGTCGCCCCCAGCCAGGGCGCAATGCCTGTCACCGTGCGGCCAAACGCC
>JAJDGX010000261.1 GCA_030265885.1 Ruminococcaceae bacterium OttesenSCG-928-L11
TATACCACGGGGAATAATCCCAGATGCAGGGCGGCTGCCTCCCGGCCCGCGTCCCGGATGCGACGTTCCAGTTCCGGGGTGACCTCCACCGCCATGTGGGGCATTTCATCGAATCGATTTGTCATTGGTTCCCTCCTCAATCAATCAAGGTGACCTGCACGCCGGATTGGATGAGAGGCGGCAGTTCTACCTGCAATGAGCGAATGCCGTCGGACAGGGCGTCAAAGCCCGGGACACCGTCGTCCTCCGGCACGAAACCGCCCTTGCTGCGAATGTCAGCGGCGAGGGCGGTTTTGCCGTCACTGACAGATGTAAAAAGCGACTGGATGGCACCGTGAACCGTCTGGGCCGAAAGCATGTCCCAGTGAAAGGGGATGTCCCCGGCAGTCAGGGCGATGTCGCCATCTACAGCCGGGATGTCGTTTACGGTTACGGGCGGGGCCGGTGTGTCGCTGTCGTCCCCGCCCTGGCCGGCGGGAAGGGTTACCCGGGCGACGGTCTCCCCCTGGCGGTTGGTGAAGGAGAGGGTGTTCCCCGTCTGTGTGGCCCCGGCAAAGGCTTCGCGGTTCAGGGCGTCCAGCTGGCCGGTGATGGGGGTGCCGGCATCCTGTACCTGAAGCAGGGAGCCCCGGAAGCGAAGCTCGAGGATGTTGGAGTATTCCCTTGTGCCCCGGTCGGTTTCCAGGGCAATTTGCAGCCGCAGCAGCGGCAGTGCGGTTAAATCCGCCGTCAAGGGCAGGGCGTTGTCCTGCCCCAGGTTGAGGGGGGCAAAGGATTCTTGCCCATTGGATAAGCAAACAATCAATGCGTCCGCCGCGAGGGTGTCCGGCCGAGAAAACCGGAGGCCTCTTGCGGAATCGTCGTATTGGCTGCCTGTGAAGGCGGAATCGATGGCGATACAAAGGTCTCCGCTGTCTCCCGTTTCAATCTGAATGGGAATCCATTTCATGTCATTCCTCCTTGTCTGATGAATGATGGGGTGCGCAACTCCTTATTGCTATTATATCATATTTTAAACGTATGTTCAAGTGAAAGGTAAAAAAATTTACGAGCAGGGGGGAATTAGCAGGCGCCAATGGCGGAGCGGCTTGAACCTGCACACAAGCCGCTCCGTGGATTGCCGCCGGAGGATTTGTGGGGGACGAGGGAGGCGCCAATGGCGGGGCGGCGTATGCCGACCGGAGAGGTGCGAGAGCGCCTCGTGCGGCCCGAAGGGACGCAGCCATTGGCGCCGGCAGGGTGAAAAGGCTGTGATATGGCTGAGCTAAAAAGCCAGCGAGCGGTTTATCCGGCTTTAGTGATGTGTTAGAAAAGCAGTACTGTGAAAAGTACTGCTTTTTTCATGGAAAATAGGCTAATGTCGTAATACGGACAAGATAACAACGCATATCCTACCATAAAGATTATGGGGGTATGGGTATGGAATCCGACAAGAAAATCGTATTGCCAGAAGAGACACAAAGAGAAATGATAAAGTTTTTTCTAAAAACGTCTATTCCAAGAAAAAAACGCAACTCCTTTTTATCGAAACAAGAAGGGCAAGGTAAAAAGGAACATGGAAACAAATAGCGTATCAAATTTGGATGAAACTAATTTAGAAAGATTGAAGAAAGAAGAACGGATAAGTGAAAAACTAAAAAACGTGCTATCCAAGCAAAACAAGTTTATAAAGGATGAGGAAACGGGAGACTTAAAGAGAAAATTGCGTGTTGCTATTTATGTTAGAGTATCAACCGAAGAGCAAGCCAAAAACGGCTATTCAATTCCGGCACAACTTGAAAAGCTATCGGACTTTTCTTTGTTGAAGGACTATTACATAGTCGATTTATACATCGACGAAGGGAAAAGCGGAAAAGACATTGATGGAAGAGACGAAGCCAAAAGGATGCTAAAAGACGTCAACGATGACTTAATTGATGTTGTTTTAGTGTATAAGTTAGACCGCTTGACCAGAAGTGTTAGGGATTTAATAAATCTAGTTGATATATTCAATGAAAACAAATGCGAGTTCGTCTCATTTATGGAAAACATCGATACACAAACAGCTACAGGGCGAATGTTTATCAAAATCATCGGGATTTTTGCTGAATTTGAAAGAGAGAATCTAATCGAACGAATAAGTGTAGCATTAGAGAAAAAAGTCAAAGACGGCTATACACTTGCGACGTGGGTAACCTCATACGGATATGATTTGCCAAAGGGTTGCAAAGTCCTACAAATAAATGACGTTGAAAAAGAAATCGTGCAATACGTATTCGATTGTTTTACTGAGAAGTGTTATGACGAATGAATATAATGCATATCATGAAAATGAGAATAATATAGAGTTAAGATGCCGTTCTTTTACCAAAATTTTTAGCAAGTTTCCCTACGCTATAATAATAAATATTCTTTTTCTTGCTATTGAATTTATCATAACAATGGGTT
>JAJDGX010000262.1 GCA_030265885.1 Ruminococcaceae bacterium OttesenSCG-928-L11
TCTATCAGGAGCAAACGAACAGGCAGGATGACTTACGCCGGCAGAGTGGTGATATTCTTTCCACGCTCTGCAAAGAGATGGCCATAGGCGTTTGCAATAATCCCACGCTGGAATTATTATTGCGGGAAATATCTGAAAAGCTGCCCAGCAAAGGCAAAATGCAATATGGATATATGCAGCCCGCAGTGAAAAATCTGATTGATGCCGCAGTGGATGAACTGGCCAAGGATGAGCGGGTGTCCGCTTGTTATGATGCGTGGTATGCGATGCGCAATGAGGTTTATCACACCTACACCGACAATTCGCCGCCGAAGCTGCCACTATCGCAGCAGAAAGAGTTCAAGCCCATCAAGAATATGGTGTTACAACAGGTGATGGCAATTAGGGACATACTTCCTGATATGTCAGTGCCGGATAGCTTGCCGGAAAAATCTGAGCTTGAAATTGTACCGCAGGACATGCCTCCCGATACAGAGGCGCCGATTTATGCCCCCAATCTCCATGTAAGCTGGACTGCCGAATACAAGCAGGCCCGCGCTTATCTGTTCGGTTCAAAGAATACTACGTCTGACTTTGAACAGGCGCATGAGTTGTTATTGCGGGAAGCCCATAACGGAAACGCGTTTGCTATGCACGATCTCGGCAGAATGTATGCGGATGGTCTTGGTGTGGATGCTGACAGCGATGCCGCCTACCAGTGGTACAAACAGGCACTGGTAGGTTTCCACCATATCGAATCCGCCATGAACGATGATGAACGCAGCGCTACCTATCTTCGCTACCGAATCGGCAAGATGTACATGGCGGGGCTTGGCACGGAACAGGATTATTCCAAGGCTGTCACATGGTTGACTCAGGCGGCAGACGATAATCACAAGTATGCGCAGTATTCCCTGGGGTCACTTTATTATCGCGGCCAAGGTGTGGAGCAGGACTATGAAATGGCCTTTGGCTTGTATTCTAAATCCTCAGAACAGGAAAACGCCTACGCCAGCTATGAGTTGGGTAAGATGTATCGGGATGGAATCGGAACGGAGATGGATGTAACGGCATCACAATCCCACTTCCAGACCGCATTCAACAGCTTTGTTGCGATGGAACTGGAGGGCAGCGATGACAAGCTCCAGTACCGCATCGGTCAGATGTTGCGGGATGGCGTCGGGGCCCAAGCCAACAACGAGGAGGCCACATTTTATTTCGAGCGATCCGCCGCCCTGGGCAATCCCTATGCGCAGTACGCCCTGGCGAAGCAGTATCTCAAGTCCGGGGAGCCAGAAAAGGTAGTGGCAGCGTTGAAGCTGCTCCAAAAATCTGTGGCGATAGAGAACTCCATGGCGCTGTATGCTTTGGGTAAAATATATCGTGATGGCGTAGCCGGTGTGTTGGAGGCAAATATTTCTAAGGCTATCGGGTATTTTACTCAGGCGGCGGAACAAAACAATGACTTCGCCGCATATGTACTTGGCAGACTGTATTTGGACGGTGAATCGGTATCACAGGATATTCCTGCCGCCCTGCACTGGCTGCAACAATCAGCGGATCAGAATAAACAATTTGCGCAGTATGCCTTGGGCAAACTCTACCGCGATGGTGTGGACGGCGCATTGGAATCGGATATTCACAGGGCCATGGAATACCTCGTTGCATCGGCGGCGCAGAATAATAACTTCGCTGCCTACGCTCTTGGCAAGCTGTATCTTGATGGCGAAAATATCTCGCAGGATGTTCCCGCTGCACTGCACTGGCTGGGCAAAGCAGCAGATCAGGGTAATCCATTTGCGCTGTATACGCTGGGCAAAGTATATCTCACCGGAGAGCTGATCCCCAGGGATGTGCCGGTCGCCGTGGAACTCCTGACCCGCTCGGCGGAACAGGGCAACCAGTTCGCTCAATATACCTTGGGCAAATTGTATCTCATGGGTAAGGAGATAGAACAAGATCGGGAATTGGCCCGACACTGGCTGGAGCTATCTGCTGCTCAGGGAAATGAGTATGCCCAGTTTTTCCTCGATCACTTCGAAGAAATCGGCAGCCATGATCCTGATCTGTTTATGGCTTCCACCAATCTTTTGCGGCAGCTCGGTAAAATATTTGAAGATCAGCACCGGCAGATGCAGGGCCAGATCGTCCGAATCGACCGCAAGCGTCTGCGCGTCCTGCGGGAGAAAAAAATATCGCAAGGCCATGCCTGGGACGATCATGAACAAGAATATGGAGGGAAGATGTAATTGGATCAGCATTATCAGAAAATGATGAATGAACTGGGGATTGAACGTGGATACATACGCATGAAACAACCTTACATCCACTTCACAGAAGAACAGAAGCTGCGCGCTAACAACACAGACCTCGTAGACTTTCTTCGCTCCCAAGGCGAGGAGGTTACCCGCTCC
>JAJDGX010000263.1 GCA_030265885.1 Ruminococcaceae bacterium OttesenSCG-928-L11
ACGCGCCCTTGTACGCACATCATCGGACTGGACGGAGAGCTTGTCCAATACGGCGTAATGGCTGACCAGCTTTTCAAAGCCGTTCCGCTTCCTGCGCTGTACCGTACTTTGGGACACAAGGGTTTTCGCTGTGATAGCGGCCCAACCTAGCTCCTCAAAATAGAACCACCGGATTACCTCCGCTTCTTCTTGCGGGAGCAATGAGAGAGAGTATTCGAGCCGGTTTACTTCAAGGCGCATATTGTAGATCAGGTTCTTCAGGGCGTGATATTTGGCGTTACGCTGGCTGTCAATGTGCTCAACAACAATGTCCGCAGTCTTATTGCTCGGCCGAGAACCGGACACCCATTCGCCCTCTGGATGAGAAAAGACCTTGTCCTCAATTACTGTTGGATCGAGCATCCTCTGCTGCGCATCCAATTCGTACTCCAGCACACTCAATTGCCGCTTCATTTCTGTGTGGCTTTTGAGAATGGATTCAACCTGTTTTCTGATATCCGACATTATGTAATCCTCCAAATCTTTATTTTGCCTGGGACGAAATGAAGATTGGAGGGCGGAGAGCGGCAGCCTACATGAGCAAGGCGCCAAAATGCTGGTAAATGCGACAAATGGAAGGTCAAAAAGCCTTCCACTCGCGTTGATTTTCCAGCTATTAAGGTATAAAAGGATGAATTGGAACAGATTATCCAAAACTCTGTCGAAATGAAAAAACCCGCGATTGCTTTGAACACAATCGCGGGTTTTTGGGTCTCATATTTATGACATAATTTTGTTCTTCTGCACATAGACAATCCTTAATTCCAAAATTTTACATTTTAAGGATTGTACCAACAAATTATGCCAGAATTTTCGCAAGGTCATCGCAAAGATATGCCAAATATCGCAGCAATTGCGTTAATTCGCCATGAATTTATACCCCACTCCGTAAATAGTCAAGATATATGTCGGATTTTTGGAATCCGGTTCGATTTTTTGCCTCAGCCTGTAAATGCGGTTACTAATGCTGCTGTTAAAAGAAAAGTCCGTTTTCCATACAGACTCAAATATCTGCTCTTCTGTAAATACAATGCCTTCATTACACGCAAAAAAATATAGCAGCTTAAATTCCATTGCAGTCAAATCAATCTTGCGGTCGCTTCGTTCGACGACAAACCGGGCTGGATCAATCATCAGGTCACCACATTGCATTTTCGCATGATCTTTAATGTGCTCGATCTCTTTCATGCTGCTGATCCCCGGGAGCAGTCTGCGGCGATCATAAAAGGATTCAAAGTATGCCACCGCCATTTCAGGTTTGTATATAGGCGGGACTAACATATTCATTCCATACCGGTAAATTTCGGAGATATCATCCTGGTCCTCAAATAAGGAAATCAGCATGATTTCCGCGAGAGATACCTGGCGCAGCTTTGTCAACGCCCTGCGGATGGGATTTTTTTTGGCCACCGCGTGCAGGACAACAAGTTCAATATCATTTTTCTCCTGAAGAAGTGCAACGCCTTCCGGAATTGAATGGACAAGATGTATAACCTCACCCGGCAATCGCCGTCCTTTGTCCAACATTTCTTTTACGATTTTCATATATTGCTCAGTATAGTCGATAAACAGCAATGAAACGCTGTCATTGACAACCATATGTTTCACCTCTCTGTGCGCAAAAAATGGCGGCTCCACTGTGCTTATCACAG
The DNA here is from genome assembly GCA_030265885.1 of Ruminococcaceae bacterium OttesenSCG-928-L11. Classification (GTDB taxonomy): domain Bacteria; phylum Bacillota; class Clostridia; order Oscillospirales; family Ruminococcaceae; genus WRAV01. Next base: position 1,692 of record JAJDGX010000263.1, read on the forward strand.
CTATGGAGCCGCTTTAGGATACAGGTATGTAAAGTTTCCCTATATTAGCTCGCGTTCACTCTGCTGATCCCAGTCATGTGATACGGAAACGGGCTGTAGGGATCCACCGCATCATTCGCCGCCCATTCAACCCGATATATAAAGGGATCGGGGGAAAGCTCCGGCCAGTACACCGCAATCACGACCGAACCGGTTTTCCCGCCCGCGCTGCTTTCGGAGGAGATATACTCCCAGAAGATTTCATCTCCGTAGGAGCAGGGATACATCAAATAGTCGCCGGACTCCATGTAGACCCCGCCTCCCTGAGTATAGAGAGGCTGCGCCTCGGTGCCCGGAAAGAACGCCAGCCGACAGGCATCCGTCAGCCAGGCCGGAACGCGCATGAGTTCCCCGCTGTAAGGATCAAAGTCCCCCTCGGTGTTCTCTTTGTGCATGGTCATGGCGTAGACAACCGTCTGCCAGTAGGCGTCGGGAATTTCGATGAACTCCTCCGGTGTCACCTGCTCATACCCCTCCGCAAAGATGAATGCGGAGGTGGCCGCAGCCGCGGAAAGCAGGTTGATGCCAGACGAATATTCGTCTATCGGCTCCGGGGAGGTTTCCACGCCGATATACGTCACATCTTCCGCGCCCATGCCGTCATACTGGCAGTACCATACCGCATACCGCCCGTCCAGCTGCGCGACA
>JAJDGX010000265.1 GCA_030265885.1 Ruminococcaceae bacterium OttesenSCG-928-L11
TTTTCCCGCCGAGCATGGAAAATAACCCCATCCCCCGAATAATTCCACTCCCAAATGCACATGGTACAATTATGCAACCCCTACAACCACCTATCAGGAGCCAAACCCTAAACTATCCCATAATAGGAGACTTCTCATGTCACACAGTCAAACCCCCAAAGAGGGTAAGCCCCTTGCCTATGGGCTGGGTATCGCTGTCGGCTTCCTCAATGGCCTCTTCGGTGCAGGCGGCGGGATGATAGCCGTCCCCATGCTCCGCAGCCTGGGCCTTGCGGAGGAGGAAGCCCACGCCACATCCCTGTCGCTGATATTGCCATTGGCCATTTTGTCCGGGTTTCTCTACCTCAATGCCGGTGCCTTTGCCATCCCCGACGCCCTGCCCTACCTGCCCGGCGGCCTAATCGGAGCCCTCCTGGGCGCATGGCTCCTTCCCCGGCTGAAGGCAGTGTGGCTCCATCGCATTTTTGGGATCGTCATTTTATTTTCCGCCGGGAGGCTGCTGCTGCAATGAACTGGATTGTCCCCTTTGTTCTCTCCCTCATCTGTGCCGCCCTCAGTGCCCTGGGAATGGGCGGCGGCGGAATCCTGCTCCTGTATCTCACCGCCTACGCCGGCATGGAGCAGCGCAGCGCCCAGGGCATCAATCTGGTCTTTTTCGTTCCCATTGCCCTTGTTGCCATCCTGCTCCACTCCCGCCGAGGGCTTATCCGTTGGCGTGTCACCTTGAAATGCATTCTACCCGCCGCCATCGGCGTATTTCTGGGCTGGAAACTGGCCATGGTTCTGGATTCCACCCTCTTATCCAAGCTGTTCGGCGGCTTTCTGCTGGTGATTGGAATCCGCGAACTTTTCCTCACCCCAAGAGCAGCATCGCCTCCCGAAAAAAAATAAATATCACAGGTCGCCTATTTTTCTGCATACTATCTGCAATTGGTGGAAAAATGTACATCAGACAGCATAAACATTCCATTTCCGGATCAAACTACCAGTGGAGGTGCAATTGACAAAATGAGCAAATTAGGCAAACAAAGATTTTCAGGGAACAAATTCAGTCGGTTTATGTCCTCAAAGGGGTTCTATGCGGCTATTGCCGTCTGTCTGGCCGGGGCAGGTCTCGCCACCTGGCTTGCAGTAGACCGCACAATCAGCGGCATCGAGGACTCCAACAGCCGGATTCTAAGCAACGAAAGCAGTTACGCGGATTCCCCTTCCGTGGAGGAGGTCGAGCAAAAAATCCCCGATATTCCCAAGGTATCAGCGCCCTCCTCCTCATCGTCGATGCCGTCATCCTCATCCGCGCCATCGTCCAAACCCGAAGAGCCCTCCAAGCCAGCCGAGGCGCCGCTGCCATCGCAAAGCTTGGTCTATACCTTGCCCATAAAGGGTGATATTCTCAGCCAATTTTCCAACGGTGAGCTGGTGAAAAACCCCACTCTCAACGACTGGCGCACCCACGATGGCGTTGACATTGCCGCCGAAAAAGGCGCCGACATCTATGTGGTAGCCGACGGCGTAGTCACCGAAATCCGCAAGGATGCCCTGTGGGGCACCGTGGTAACCGTCAGCCACGCCGATGGCAAAACCAGCCTCTACTCCGGCCTGTCCGAGATCATCCCGGTGAAATCCGGCGAAAACGTGCTTACAGGCCAGGTCATCGGTAAACTGGAGGGCATCCCCTGCGAAATGGCAACCGGTTCCCACCTGCACTTCGCCATGAAGCAAAACGACCAGTGGATCGACCCCCTCACCGTCATGGCCCAAGGCTAAATGAAACATGCGAAGAGCCTGCAGCGCATTTTGAAGGGCTCCTCCTTTGCCCTCGCCAAAGGAGGTGACCCCCTTTGGAATCCCACAATCACGTCGCGGGCAGCCGCCACATGCAGGACGCAATCGCATATCCCCTCACATCCTCTATCCATCCCACACAACACAAAGAGCCAACACCCAAACCAAGGTGTTGGCTCTTTACACCTACCCAAACACGCACCCAGCCGCGCCCTACGACATCGCTTACAGCCCCCCTGCAACACGGGCATAGAGCCCCACAGCTACACAGCAGCCACAAGCAAATTTGCACCACCCACACCCAAAGGCATCGCTAGCAACACAAAGCCCCCGGCGATGCAGCGTATGTTTGTGTCCTTCCGCACACCGCAGGTCGTGCGGGCAGTTTCGGCCAAGCCATCGGCGACAGACGCCCTACGACATCGCTGGCACCGCAAAGCCCCCGGCGATGCAGCGTATGTTTGTGCCCTTCTGCACACCGCAGGTCGTGCGGGCAGTTTCGGCCAAGCCATCGGCGGCAGACGCCCTACGACATCGCTGGCAGCACGACGCCCCCGGCGGCACAGGCACAGAGC
>JAJDGX010000266.1 GCA_030265885.1 Ruminococcaceae bacterium OttesenSCG-928-L11
TGTGCGAAAAGCCTGCCGGCGTATACACCAAGCAGGTGCGGGAGATGAACGAGGCGGCTGCCAAGGCCAATGTGACCTTTGGCATGATGTTCAATCAGCGCACCAACTGCGTCTATCGCAAAATGAAGGAACTGGTGGACAGCGGAGAACTGGGCGCCATCAAGCGGGTGAACTGGATCATCACCGACTGGTACCGCACCCAGTATTACTACGATTCCGGTGACTGGCGCGCCACATGGGCCGGCGAGGGCGGCGGCGTTCTGCTGAACCAGTGCCCCCACAATCTGGATTTGATTCAGTGGATTTGCGGCATGCCCTCCAAGGTGCGGGCGTTCTGCCACGAGGGCAAATGGCACGACATCGAGGTGGAGGACGACGTCACCGCGTATCTGGAATATCCCAACGGCGCCACCGGCGTATTTGTCACCACCACCGGCGACGCGCCCGGCACCAACCGCTTTGAGATTACCCTGGAGAAGGGCAAGCTGGTCAGCGACGGCCGGGATGACCTGATTTTACACAAGCTGGCGGTCAACGAGCGGGAATTCTGCAAGAGCTCCCCCGAGGGCTTTGCCAAGCCGGAGTGCGAAGTGATTCACGTGGAGACCGACGGCCAGAATCCGCAGCATGTCGGCGTGCTCAATGCCTTTGCCGCGAATATCCTGCGGGGCGAGCCCCTGGTGGCAGGCGGCGAAGAGGGCATCAATGGCCTGATGCTCTCCAACGCGATGCACCTGTCCAGCTGGCTGGATAAGGCGGTGGAGCTGCCGGTAGAGGAGGACGTGTACCTGGAGGAACTGAACAAGCGCCGGGCGACCTCCCGGGTGAAGGAAGGCGTGGTCTCCAAGGTGTCGGATACGACGGGGAGCTACTGAGTATGAGCGAAAAGCAATTACGCGCTGCCATAGTGGGCTGCGGCGGCATTGCCCAGGTTCACTGCGCGGCCCTGACCGGCTTGGAAGGGGTTTCGATTGTCGCGGTGTGTGACATTGTGGAGGAACGGGCTGCGAAGCTGGGGGAAAAGGCGGGGGCCGCTGTGTTCACCGACTTTGCCGCCATGCTGGCTGAAACAGACATCGATGTCCTTCACATCTGTACTCCCCACGCCCTCCACGAGTCGATGGCCCGTGCGGCGGCGGAAAAGGGAATTGCGGTGTTTACGGAAAAGCCGCCGGTTGTCACCCATTCCCAGTGGGCGGATTTTCAGGCAAGCGCGGAGAAGGTTCCGGTGGGCATCTGCTTCCAGAACCGGTACAACCCCGAAACCCGGCGGATGGAGGAGCTGATTCGCTCCCCTGAGGCGGGGAAGATTCTGGGGGGACGCGCCTTTGTTACATGGCACCGCACCGAGCCCTATTACACCGAGAGCGGTTGGCGGGGAACCTGGAAAACAGAGGGCGGAGGTGCCCTGATGAACCAGGCCATCCACACGCTGGATTTGCTGATTCGCATGATAGGCAAGCCGGCGGCAGTGAGCGCCAACGCGGCCAATCACCACCTGAAGGGCGTCATTGAGGTGGAGGATACCATGAGCGCGTATCTGACCTTTGACAATGCCGCCAGCGCCACCTTTTACGCCACCACCGCCTATGTGACGGACGCCCCTGTTATGGTGGAGATTCTGTGCGAAAACCGCACGGTGCGTCTGGAGGGGGGCGTGGTGACCTGCCGCTGCGCGGACGGAACCGTCGAGACCGAGGATTTCAACCGGACTGCTACAGCCTGGAAGGATTACTGGGGCAACGGCCACAAGGCCTGCATTGCCGATTATTATGACAGCATCCGGGGCGGAAAGCCGTATCAAAATGATGTGGCCAGCGTGGGGAACACTATGAGCGCTGTGCTGGGCATCTATGACTCCATTCGAACCGGTGCGACGATTAATCTGTAGGCTATCAGGTATATAGAAAACAGAAAAGACGATGTAGGCCATCCTACATCGTCTTTTTTTGCTGTGGAGTTTAGTAGTTGTCCAGGTTGTTTTCCGCCCGGTACAGCGAGCTGCGGACTTCGTTGGTTACATCCCGCCCGCCGCCGAAATTTGTGACAAGGGACTGGACGGTGTAAATCGGGCCCCAGGGGAAGCCCCACCATCCCAGCAGAAGGGACAGCAGCGTGTAGGGCAGCCCTGTAAGGGCCGCGTTTGCTCCGGCCTTGACAAACACCACACCGGAGCTGCGGCGGAATGTCATGAAGACAATGGATATGCAGTATTGATACACCACGAACTTGCCGCCCTGGATGATTTCGCGGTTTACCTCCTGAAAGGACAGCCCTTCCATTCCCTTATCCAGCATCTGTGTAACTCCTCAAAATTTTATGGTTATGTGAATATTCAACGGATAT
>JAJDGX010000267.1 GCA_030265885.1 Ruminococcaceae bacterium OttesenSCG-928-L11
GAGCAAAGCAGAGTGAAACCGCAATTCCCGCCGAGCTGCCCGATATAGCCGGGCTAAAAAGCCAGCGAGCGGTTTAACGGGCTTTACCCGAGTTGTTTTACAAACAACTTGTGATTAGCGAGCGGATGTGGATACGGGCAGATAAAAGGGGTACAATGCATGGACGACTGCACCAGCAAAGCCAGTCGTCATCTTGACTGGCTTTGCGGACGGTTTTCCCCCAGCATCCGACTGACATAATAAAACGGCAACATCCAACAATGGGATTCTTAAGGGGGTCACACCCCCTTAAGCGGGGCAAGGGCAGGGCCCTTTTTAAATGCGCCGCAGGCTCCACTAAAAAAGCAATACAGAAAGGGGGAAGGGCGGCCGACGCCGTCCCTGATTAAAATGAAACGAATACTGGTTGCAGAAGATGAGGACGTCATCCGCGATTTTGTGGTAATCAACCTGAATCGGATGGGGTATGAGGTAGTAGATGTTCCCAGCGGCGAGGACGCATTGGAGGAATACGACAAATGCGGCGGTGATTTTGACATTGCGCTGCTGGATGTAATGATGCCGGGTATCGACGGCTTTGAGGTCTGCAAGCAGATCCGGGCCAAGTCCAACTCCATCGGCATTATCATGCTGTCGGCCAAGACCCAGGAGATGGACAAGGTCAACGGTCTGATGCTGGGCGCCGACGACTACATCACAAAGCCCTTTAGCCCCTCAGAGTTGATTGCCCGGGTGGATGCGGTATACCGCCGGGTATCCATGTCCCGCAGCGGCGGTGACAGCGGATCCCAGATTGTATCGGGCGATTTTATACTGAACCTGAAAAGTCGATCCCTCTCCAAGGGCGGGCAGGCCATTGAACTGACCCAGGTAGAGTTCCAGATCATGGAATTCTTTATGAGCAATCCCAACGTGGCCATGGAGCGGGGCGAGATTCTCAAAAAGGTTTGGGGCGAGAATTACTTTGGCGATGTGAAGATCGTGGATGTCAATATCCGCCGCCTGCGCATGAAAATCGAGGAGGATCCGTCCAGTCCCCGTCACATTTTGACTATCTGGGGCTACGGCTACAAGTGGTCTGACTAGATTCTATCAATAGAAAGCGAACGGCGATGGCGGAAGAGGTGACGCGATGGCAGTCAAAAAAATAACACGGCGCTGGCTGCTCAACAATTTCGCGGTCATCGTGTTCATCATTATTTTTGCTGTGATAGCGGCCGGCATGGCCGTATCCAACTACTACTACAACTATGTGCAGCAGACCCTTTCCACCCGGGCGGAGACGGTGGTATCGGCGCTGACGCTGTATTTGCAGGAGGAGAGTTCCGACGACTTCTCCCTGCAGCTGCGCAGCTATGTGTCATCCTTTAGCCAGCGCAGCCGCATGGAGTTGATGACCATCGACGGCGAGGGCAAAATCAGCCTGACCTCCAGCGGCTTTGAGCCGGATGACAAAAATCTCAGTGACTACGAGGCTGCCCTGCAAAACCCCGACAAAACAGGGGATTATGTGGGCAATCTGGCCGGTCAGCGGGTGATGGCCTATACGGTGCTGATTCCCGTGGAGGGGGAGCCTCTTCTGTCGGCAGTGCGGCTGGTTACCTCTTTGGATCAGGTGGACAGGCAAATCGCCATATTTGTTATGATGATGATTCTGCTGGGGCTGGGCGTATTGAGCCTGATTCTGTTTTCCAGTTCCTATTTCATCAGTTCCATTGTCAACCCGGTGGGCCAGATAGGCGAGACGGCGCGCAGCATTGCGGGCGGGAACTTCAGCGCCCGGTTGGAAAAGCGCAGCGAGGATGAAATCGGGGAATTGTGCGACATCATCAACTATATGGCCGAGGAACTGGGCGCGGCGGAGCGAATGAAAAACGACTTTATCTCCTCGGTCTCCCACGAATTGCGCACCCCTCTGACCGCTATTCAGGGCTGGGCAGAAACCCTGCTGGCCGACGGCGGCGAGGACAAGCAGGTACTGGGAAGAGGCATGACGGTCATCATCAACGAGACCACCCGCCTGTCGTCCATGGTGGAGGAGCTGCTGGATTTCTCCCGCATGGAAAGCGGCAGACTCAAGCTGATTCGCAGCAAAACCGATGCAGTGGCGGAACTGTCTGAGGCGGTTATGATGTACACGGAAAAGGCCAAACGGGAGAATATCCAGCTGATCTTTGACGACGATGAGGTGTTCGCCATGGTGTATGGCGACAAAAACAAGCTGCGACAGGTGTTTGTCAATGTCATCGACAACGCCATCAAATATTCCGACAGCGGGGGGAAGGTCACTGTTACCGCCGCAGCCGCAGCCGACACCCTCACCATAGTAGTGCGGGATACGGGCA
>JAJDGX010000268.1 GCA_030265885.1 Ruminococcaceae bacterium OttesenSCG-928-L11
TTACCGGCACCCTTTACCCGTCCGCTCGCTAATTATCCGGGTAAAGCCGGATAAACCGCTCGCTGGCTTTTTAGCCCAGCCATACCACAGCCCCCGCACCCTGCCGGCGCCAATGGCTGCGTCCCTCCGGTCGGCTCCCGCCTCCCCACGCCATTGGCGCCGGCCATATTCTCCCCATCCCCCCCAATCCCCCGGCTACAATCCGCGGAGCGGCTTGTTTGCAGGTTCAACCTGCCGGGTTTGAAATTGGGGGGGATTTGTGGTATGATGAGTATTTGAAATATGGGATTAGAAACAGTGCACAACGGAACCGGAATGGAAATGAGGGAAGTCAGCAATATGCCTGCAAAACGAGCGGCAAAGGATTACGGCAACGAATCGATTTCTTCACTAAAGGGTGCGGACAGGGTCCGAAAGCGTCCGGGAGTCATCTTCGGCTCCGACGGTCTGGAGGGCTGTCAGCACTCCATTTTTGAGATCATATCCAACTCGGTGGACGAAGCCCGGGTTGGCCGTGGCAACCGCATTGTCATCACCAAGTACCGGGATCTCTCCATAGAGGTGCAGGACTTTGGCGCGGGCATCCCGGTGGATTACAACCCCAAAGAGGAGAAATTCAACTGGGAACTGGTATTCTGCGAGCTGTACGCAGGCGGCAAATACGGCGATGAATACGGCTACTCCCTTGGTCTCAACGGTCTGGGCCTTTGCGCCACCCAATACGCCTCCGAGTTTATGGACGTAGAGATTTTCCGCGACGGCTTTCAGTACAACCTCCACTTTGAAAAAGGTGAAATTGCCGGGGAAATGCAGAAAATTCCCACCACCAGCAAAAAGACCGGCTCCAAAATCCGCTGGCGGCCGGACATCGACGTCTTTACCGAAATCGACATCCCCGATGAATACTTCCGGGATACCCTAAAGCGGCAGGCCGTGGTCAACAACGGCGTCACCTTCGACCTGCGCCTCCAGCGGGATTCCGGCTTTGAAACCGAGACCTTTTGCTACGAAAACGGCATTGTCGACCATGTAAAGGAGCTGGCCGGGGAAGAGGACGCCCTCACCGGCATTCAGTTCTGGCAGGCCGACCGGCAGGGCCGGGACAGGGAGGACAAGCCGGAATACAAGGTCAAGCTGAACGTGGCTATGTGCTTTTCCAACCGGGCAAAGGTATGCGAATACTACCACAATTCCAGCTTTTTGGAGCACGGCGGCTCCCCGGAGCGCGCGGTAAAAATCGCCTTTGTCAGCCAGATTGACTCCTACTTAAAGCAAAACGGCAAGTACCTGAAAAACGAAAGCAAAATCACCTTTCAGGATGTAGAGGATTGTCTGGTGCTGGTGTCGTCCTCCTTTTCGACGGAGACGTCCTACGAAAACCAGACCAAAAAATCCATCACCAACAAGTTTATATACGAAGCCATGAACGAGTTTCTCCGCCACAGCCTGGAGGTTTATTTCCTGGAAAACCCCATGGAAGCGGAAAAAATCGCCGAGCAAATCATCATCAACAAGCGCAGCCGCGAAAACGCGGAGAAAACCCGCCTCAACCTGAAAAAGAAGCTGGCGGGCAACCTGGATATGTCCAACCGGGTGCAAAAGTTTGTGGATTGCCGCAGCAAGGACGTCACCCGCCGGGAGATTTACATTGTGGAAGGCGACTCCGCTCTGGGTGCCTGCAAGCTGGGCCGCGACAGTGAATTCCAGGCCATCATCCCCGTCCGGGGCAAAATCCTCAACTGCCTCAAGGCCGACTACGACAAAATCTTCAAAAACGAAATCATCTCCGATATCTTCAAGGTTTTGGGCTGCGGCGTGGAGGTCAAGAGCAAGGCCAACAAGGATCTGAGCACCTTTGATTTGTCCGGCCTGCGCTGGAACAAGGTCGTCATCTGCACCGATGCCGACGTGGACGGCTTCCATATCCGCACACAAATTCTGGCCATGCTGTACCGGCTGGCCCCCACCCTCATCAACGAAGGCTTTGTGTTCATCGCGGAATCGCCCCTGTATGAAATCGCCACCCGGGACAAAACCTGGTTCGCATACTCCGACGGAGAAAAGACCCGCGTCACCACCGAACTGGAGGAAAAGGGCACCAAATACACCCTCCAGCGCTCCAAGGGACTGGGTGAAAACGAACCGGACATGATGTGGATGACCACCATGAACCCGGAAACCCGCCGCCTCATCAAGGTAAATCCCACCGAGGCCGCCGCCACCGCCGAAATGTTCGACATCCTGGTAGGGGACAACCTCCAGGGCCGCAAGGATTACATCGCTGAGTTCGGCCA
>JAJDGX010000276.1 GCA_030265885.1 Ruminococcaceae bacterium OttesenSCG-928-L11
AAACAATAGTAAATGATTTTACATATGGGATGCAATTTGATGAGATTCAACACGATGCATTCGACACGTTTTGGAAGGGTTTTGAAGGAGCGGAGCAACTCTCTGCGAAGAGAGTTGAAGTTATAGAAGGTAATTTGTTTTTTGAAATTTATTTTACGCAAGTGCAAGGCGGCACAGGCTTTACATTAAGCAGCGTTCATATATCACATCTATATTAGCCCGAAAGCAAACATCCCATAAACTCTTCCTTGACAGAATAAATTGCAAACTGCTATAATGAGCATGTTGCTTTCCATTCCCAAGCAAAGCAAACAAAACAGACAAAGGAGGTGAGGGAATGTCTTTGCGCACCATGGCATGGGGCGAGGATGTCATATCATCCTGCGAATGCATCCTGGGCTATTCGTATGCAGTGGACGACACAAGGGAGAGATCTGCCGTTTTGGCGATTGATACCGCTGTTCGGCTGGGCTCCTCCACGCACATTTCATTTGCAAAATCCCAGACAAGGGATACGTGCGTCCATTTTGACCTGGAGACAAAGCCCCTCGCCTTTATATATGCCGCCTGACAATCTGGCAATGCGGCGTTGTAACAGTGCGTTATGCTTTGGGCCCAGTCCGATGGACTGGGCCTGTTTTTTTGCCTTTTTATGGCGGCGGATCCCCTCTTGCATTACATGAGATATATTCAAATAAGAAAGGACAAGCGCGAATCCGCTGCGCATTTCATCCTTGATGTGTGCAGCTTCGCGCATGGGTTTTCCTATGGGACTGTCAACCATCCGAAAATATCACTCCACCATGCGAATGAGCATGAAGAGCCTGACCAACGGCGGCATCCTGTATTTGCTGCCCGGTTATCTGCTAAAGGTTTTGTATCTGCTGCCGCTGCTGGCACTCTGGCGCATTCTCATCCAGGGCGGCGCCGACAGCGACGGTATGAGCCTGCATCAATTTTTGACCTATACCTATATGAGTACGCTGCTGGCTCCGCTGCTCTCCATCCGCACCCCTCTCAGCGACTGGCTTTACGATGGCCTGGCCCTGACCATGTTCCAGCGCCCCATGGGTTTGTTTGGCACGGTCATTGCCATGACCATCGGCTCATCCCTGCCTTTTTTTCTGCTGTTTAGCCTGCCTATGGCGGTTTTGTCCCCCTTGTTTGGTGTCTCCCTTGCACCGGCGGGATGGTGGTTTCTCCCCAGTCTGCTGCTGTGCGTGTCTCTGGGGTTTGCCATCGATTTTATCTTTGCCTGCATCCTCATTCGCATGATGAACGCCCGCTATCTGGTATATTGCATCCGCAACGCGCTGACCTGGCTGCTGTCCGGTGTCTTTTTGCCCTTTGCCGCGTTGCCGTGGGGCCTGGGGCGGCTGTTTGAGCTGCAGCCTCTGGGCAGCCTGGGCGGAGCCGTTCTGGGTGTGTACACTGGTCTCTCCGACCCGTTGCCCACGCTGCTGCTGCAGGTGGTCTGGAATCTGATACTGTGGCCGATAGCCATTGTGTATTTCCGGCGTTCCCACGAAAGGCTGGTGTCTCACGGTGGATAAGAAAACGCGATTTTTTCACTTTTTCCGACTGCTGGGCATCCACGCCAAGCTGGATTTGGCCTGGATTCTGCGGGATTTTAAGACGGTGCTGCTTATGGAGATCTCCGATATTTTGTCCAATCTCTCCTCTGCGGCGGGGATGTTTTTGCTGGCCGCCCGCTTTGACGGCATCGGGGATATGTCCACCTATGAAATTCTGTTTATGATGGGCTATATCGTCCTGCTCAACGGTGTTTTTATCACATTTTGCGCCCAGAACAACGGCCACATCAGCCGGATCATCGGCCGCGGCCAGCTGGAGCATCATTTCATTCAGCCGGTGGCACTTTCCACCCAGCTGTTTACCATGGGCTTTGCTCCCTTTACCGCGCTGCCGACGGTGCTGTCCGGGCTTGCCCTCATCGGCATTTCCCTGCATCGGCTGGCACTGCGTCCCCAATGGTGGTGGATATTGGCCCTGCTGGCCAGCATTTTGCTGTCCTTTGCCATGCAGCTGATCCAGTCCTATCTCTATTCCACCGCCGCCTTTTATTCCCCTGTGGCGGCCGAGGAAATCTCCACCTCCATCCTGGAATCCCTTTCGGAGCTGAGCCGGTA
>JAJDGX010000027.1 GCA_030265885.1 Ruminococcaceae bacterium OttesenSCG-928-L11
TTGTTGTACCATCAAAATCATACCGACAGGGCAGGGGAAAGTCAAGCAGGGAGAGGGGACTCTTTGCATATTTTTTCGACAGACATATTGACAATCGCTAAAATCGGATTACAATGAAAGGGAAATACAGGCAGAGTAGGATCCGGCGCGTCAAGTGTCCTCTGAACGGGGAGTTGTCAGGGGGACGAAAAGCTGCCCGCATGAAATTGCGGTCGGCTTGCGGTGCAGGGTTCGCATCCCGCTGCCGCATATTGGGAGCGCCTGCTTGAGTGGGCTTTTTTGCGAATGAACCCCTCCTTTTATGTGGCCGTAGCTGCATAAAAGGAGGGGCTTTTGAATGGAGCAGACATAGCGGTTCGACACATCACTGCACACAAGGAAAGAAAGGATGATTGTGTTGACATCCCATTCGATTCAAATTCGCAAACTGACACTGACGGCGGTGTTTTTAAGCCTTGCGCTGATTTTAAAGACATACTTTTCTATTTACATCCCCATGTTTGGGCAAAACGGCATGCGTATCGGTGTTGCGGGGGTGTTTACGGCTTTGCCGGCCATTTTGTTTGGGCCTTTCTATGGCATGCTTGCGTCGGGCCTGACCGACCTGCTGGGCCATTTTCTCAAACCGGCGGGGGCATATATGCCGCTGCTTACCCTGACAGCCTGCCTGGGCGGATTTCTGCGGGGCCTCTTTTGGATGCTGCTGCGAAACTGTCGGGAGAAAACGGTGCGGATTGCCGTTGTGGTGCTGGTAGTATGCGCGGCTGTATTTGGGCTGTGGAATATCTGGGCGCTGTCGGCAGACGGTGTGGACGCCGGCTTCTATGACAGACTTTCCCCGGGTGCTGCTGTTGATACCGACAATATGCGCCTTATCAGCCGCATGCTGATTACCCGGACAGCAAATGTCAGTGATCCGGGCGGCAGTCTGGCGACATACATAAACTTTACGACGGCGGGGCCTGTGGGATTCTCCATATTTGGCGCTGTCATGCTGGTCGCCGATTTTGTTCTGTCCAAGCGAATGACGATGGCGGGGCAGAAGGGCAGTATCATCAAGATTTTACTGGCGTTGCTGCTGGCGGGAATGATTGTGACAACGCTGAATACAGTGATTTTGCGGGAGATGTTTTTCGCGTCGTGGAAGGTGCTACCGTTCTCGGTGCTGTGGCTGCCCCGCGCCATAGAGGAATTGATAGCCAATACCGTCAACGCGTACATGGTGGCTATCCTGTATGGAATTTTGCTGCGTCAGCCTGCGCTGCACCGCATGGTGTTTCCAACCTCAGCACCAGTTGCCAAGTCCTAAACCATCTCATGTTGGGGCTTTGAGCCATTGACTCGATGTAATGTTGATGTACTTTACATTGTCGATTTTTGGCATGAAATAGCAGAAAAAATAGGATAAATTGAGCACACGAGGCTGTAAAGCAAATCGCTTCACGGCCTCGTGTGCTCAATTTTGCGATTTTAATTTGTGCATTGCGCATTAATTATTCATCTGCTACAATAACATACAAATACCAATTTTTCTGTAACGCGTCGATTGGTATAAAAACTTTCTGCGGCGGCGCCGCGAATTTTACAGATAGGAAGGTAGATAAAATGCGTACCGGAAGCGGCTCCCAAACAAGAGATATGACGGTTGGGAGTCCAGTAAAGCTGATTGTTGTGTTCGCCCTGCCCCTGATGGTGGGCAATGTATTTCAGCAGTTGTATACCATAGTGGACGCCATGGTGGTGGGAAACGCGCTGGGGGTAGACGCCCTTGCCGCTGTTGGCGCCGCCGACTGGCCGGGATGGGTGGTGCTGGGGATTGTCACCGGCTTTACCCAGGGATTTTCCATACCGGTTTCCCAATATTTTGGCAAGGAAGATTATAAATCCATGCGGAAGGCTGTCTGCATGATGATCGAAAGCTCCATCGTATTGGGTGTTCTGCTAACGGTCATCGGGCTGCTTGTGGCGGCTCCCGCGTTAAGGGCTCTGAACACGCCTGCCGAGATTTTTGACGACGCGCTGATTTATCTTGTCATTACATACATCGGCATTTTGGCAGTGACCGCCTACAATGTTCTGGCGTCGATTCTGCGTGCGCTGGGCAACGGTCGAACCCCACTGATAGCCATGATAATTGCCTCTGTCACCAACATTGTGCTTGACGTTGTGTTTGTGTTTTTCTTTGGCTGGGGAGTCGGCGGCGCGGCTTTTGCCACTGTGCTGGCACAAATGCTATCCGCCATATTCTGCTATTTCAACATCCGCAAAATAGAAATTCTCCATCTAACCAAGGAGGATTTTGCACTGGATAAGGAAATGCTGGGCCGTCTGTTTGCTCTGGGAACACCAACCGCCTTTCAAAACGCGGTTATCGGGTTTGGCGGCGTAGTGGTGCAAAACGTAATCAACAGCTTTGGAATGGTGTTTATCGCCGGTTTCACGGCGACCAACAAGCTGTACGGTCTGCTGGAGCTGGCGGCCACCTCCTTTGGGTTTTCCCTGGTTACCTATACGGGGCAGAACCTGGGTGCCGGCAAGTATGAGCGAATCCGCTCAGGCGTCAAATGGGGTCTTGTCCTGGGCATCGGCGTGGCGGCGGTTATATCTGTATGCATGCTGCTGTTTGGCGAGGGCATCGTGGGCATGTTTATCTCCGATTCACCGGAGTTGAAAACCCAGGCTGTCGCCGTCGCCTTCCAATATCTAAAGATTATGAGCTACTGGCTCTTTATCCTGTATATGCTCTATGTGTACCGTTCGGCGCTGTATGGTCTGGGCGACACGGTTGTCCCCATGATATCGGGGATTGTGGAGTTGATTATGCGGGTGGGAATCATTCTGATTTTGCCCCGCATTATGGGACAGGACGGCGTATATTACGCCGAAGTCGCCGCCTGGGCGGGGGCCGCGCTGATACTGGCGATTGCCTATTATGTGCGGATGCATCGCCTGACGGCAGGATAAAGGGATTTCACAAAATCCCGGTATTTTCCCGCTTCCTTCTGAATATTGTGAATAAGAGGGCATGTTCGGCCCGCGATCGTTTGCGGCAATGCCTACTTCACAGCAGGAGGGAACAGGGAAAATGCCGGGTTTTTACAATTCATACGATTCTGCCCGATACCGACGAGCCCGTCCGAGAGGCACGGGGCGCCCCAAGGAACAGGGGGATGTTATTACAGCTGCCATTACCATACAGGTTATCATCTGTGTGCTGCTGGTGCTGCTGCTGGTCATATACCAAAAGAACAACGAGAAGGGGTTTGACACCTTCAAGCGGGAGTATGCCACAGCCACCGGCAGCGAGGACGGCGCGGCGGAGTTGCAGTCTCTGTTTGCGGGTGCGGCGGAGGGCTTTGACGATGCGATTCGCTCCATAGAAGATTTTTTTCGCAAGCTGATGGGCGGAGAGCCAAGGCAAAAGGAAGAATCTGCTCTGCCGGCAATGGATCAGTCTGCTGCATCCGGTGAGGAGGCTCAGGAAGAGACTGTGGAAAGCAAGGCGGCTTCCGACGCATTCCGATATGACTATCTCACGGGGGACGCGGACAACAGCCCATTGACTGCCGTTGTCGCACCGGGGATGGGCGGCCAGAATCCGGTTGGGGAGGGCTCGCGGAGGGTACCCTCCAATTCCAGCCTGGAGCCGGTGGCGCTGGGTGCGTATATGCAGCCTCCCGTGTTGGGGGGCATTTCCTCCGGCTTTGGGTTTCGCGAGCACCCCGTGACAGAAGCCAACGACTTCCACACCGGGATAGACATCGCCGCCGAGGAGGGGCGGGCTATTCTGTCGGCGCTGCCCGGCATTGTTGTGGAGGTTGGCGAATCCCAGATTTACGGGAACTACATCGTGGTGGAGCATTCGGAGCAGCTGCAAACATCCTATTCCCACTGCTCCGAGGTTATCGCCCGGGAAGGGATGGTGCTGCGGCAGGGGGAGCGCATTGCCAAGGTGGGACAAACCGGCATGGTGACAGGCCCCCACCTGCATTTTTCGGTGCTGGTGGACGGCGTCTACACCGATCCCTGCTGGGTGCTCAAGCACAGCATCCAGCGGACAGAGTAGATGAAAACGCGGTTGTTTGGGATAGAGATTTCCTTTAGCTTTTGGTTTTTTGCAGTGCTTCTGGCCGTGCTGGTGACAGGGCAGGAGGTGCTGGCTTTTTATTTTTTGCTCCCCGTGGCAATTCATGAGCTGGGGCATCTTGTCGCCATGGCTGCGGCGGGAATCCGGGTGGAGAGGGTGGCCTTCCGCGCCTTTGGCATCGACATTCAGCGAAGCCGCTCCGCCACCGCTTCCTACGGAAGAGAACTGGCCATCGCGGTGGGCGGTGTGGCGGCCAATTTCCTGACGGCGCTGCTGCTGTATGGCTTTGCGTTTCAGTCTATGCGGGTCATCCTGCTAGTGTCGGTCAATGTGGCGCTGGGGCTGTTCAACAGCCTGCCTGTCGGCACGCTGGACGGCGGGCAAATCCTGCAAATCCTGTTGACGCGCTGGGGTTCGTTGGAGACGGCGGCCACAGTTTCCCGCATCTGCTCGTTTTTCGTGCTGATACCGCTTTTTGCCCTGTCTATCCTTCTGCTGCTGCGGGGTACAGCCAATGTGTCGCTGCTGGTGGCGTGTGTCTATCTGGCCTGTACAGTGATTTTTTCGTCGTGACCGTTGATTTCTCCCGGTAATTGGTTTATGATATTAGGGTTGCGTTGGGACTGCCCGCTATTCGGCGGAGCAGGCGCCGCGCCGGAACCTGTTGACTTGGGAGACTTGGATTATGTTATTTGACGCGCTGCAAAATGTTTTGGAAAAGGTGCAAAAGCCCGCCCGATATATCGGGGGAGAACTGAACAGCGTTACAAAGGACAAAGAAAAGGTGGATGTTCGATACGCTTTTTGCTTTCCGGATGTATATGAGATCGGTATGTCCCACCTGGGCATGAAGATTCTCTATTCCCTGAAAAATGCCCGGGAGGACACCTGGTGCGAGCGGGTGTTCGCCCCCGCCGACGATATGGAAGCGCTGATGCGCGAGAACGATATCCCCCTGTATGGGCTGGAGAGTCTGGAGCCCATCCGGAATTTCGATATGATTGGCTTCACATTGCAATATGAGATGTGCTATACCACGGTGCTGAACATGCTGGATTTGGCCGGTCTGCCTGTGCGCAGCAGCCAGCGGACAGCCCTTGCTCCCATTGTGATGGCGGGAGGGCCCTGCGCCTGCAACCCGGAGCCGATGGCGGACTTCATCGACCTGTTTGTGCTGGGCGAGGGCGAGGAGGTCAATCTGGAGCTGATTGATCTATATAAGGTAGCGAAGCAGGGGAACTGGACAAAACAGGAGTATCTGCGAAAAGCGGCGCAGATACAGGGGGTGTATGTGCCGTCGTTGTATGCGGTTTCCTACCGCGAGGACGGCACAATTGCCGCCGTCACCCCGGAGGAGGGTGCGACTGCCACGGTTCGCAAGCGCATCATCGCGGATTTGGACAGCGTGTTTTTTCCCGAATCCTTTGTGGTGCCCAACATCGAGGTGGTTCACGACCGCTCCATGCTGGAGGTGCTGCGGGGCTGCATCCGGGGCTGCCGGTTCTGCCAGGCGGGATTCATCTATCGCCCCTTTCGGGAAAAGCGCCATACAACCTTAAACAAAGACGGCAAAAACCTGACGGAATCCAGCGGCTACGACGAAATCTCCCTGACCTCCCTGAGCACCAGTGACTATTCCGAGCTGGAGCCACTGCTGACGGAGATGATCCCGTGGACAAGCTGCGAAAACGTGGGGCTGTCGCTGCCCTCTCTGCGCATCGACAATTTCTCTCCGGAGTTGCTGGAGCAGATTGCCAAGGTGCGGAAATCCGGCCTGACCTTCGCGCCGGAGGCCGGCACCCAGCGGATGCGGGACGTCATCAACAAAAACATCACCGAGGATGAGGTGATGCAAACCTGCCGCACAGCCTTTGAGGGTGGGTATACCTCGGTTAAGCTGTATTTTATGCTGGGCCTGCCCACCGAGACGATGGACGATGTCAAGGGCATTGCCGATTTGGCCCAGCAGATTGTGGATCTCTTCTACAGTCTGCCGGAGCGCCCCAAGGGAAAAGGTGTCAACGTCACCATCAGCGCGGCGTGCTTTGTGCCCAAGCCCTTCACCCCCTTTGAGTTTGAGCCCCAGGATACCATCGAGGAGTTCCATCGCAAGCAGGAATATCTGAAAAGCTGCATCCGCACCAAGAAAATCAACTACAAATACCATTCCGGCGGCACAAGCATGCTGGAGGCCGTGCTGGCCCGAGGCGACCGCCGCCTGTGCGCCGTGGTGGAGGGTGCGTGGAAACGGGGAAGCCGTCTGGACAGCTGGAGCGAATTCTATGACCCGACCCGCTGGGACGAGGCCATGGCGGAGCAGGGGCTGGATTACAGCTTCTATGCCAACCGGCGCCGGGATTACGATGAAATTTCCCCCTGGAATCACCTGGACTACGGTGTATCCAAGCAGTTTTTGATTCGGGAGAACAAGCTTGCCCACGCTGACACAACCACACCCAATTGCCGGGAAAAGTGCGCCGCCTGCGGAGCCTCCGGCTTATACGGGGAAAAGGAGGTGCTGCCGCCATGTCGGGTCACGGCCAATTCCTGAAAACAGTCCGGATTTTCTACTCCAAGACAGCCCGGGCCAAGTATGTGTCCCATCTGGACACCATGCGCACCATTACCCGCGCGCTGCGGCGCAGCCGGGTTCCCCTGTGGTATACGGAGGGCTTCAACCCCCACCTCTATTTGACCTTTGCTCTGCCGCTGTCGTTGGGGTACGAGGGGCAGTGCGAATCCTTTGACGTCCGGCTGACGGCGGAGATGGATTTGGACACGCTGACCAAGCGCATCAATGCCGCAATGCCAATGGGATTCGAGGTTTTGCGGGCGGCAGAGCCCGTTATGGAGCCCAAGGCAATCGTCTGGGCAGACTACCAAATCCGCCTGCTGTACGCCCCCGCCGACAGGGAACATGCCCGCCAAAGCTTTGAGGTGTTCGACAGCCAGCCTGTTATAGAGGTTCAAAAAAAAACGAAAAAAGGGGAGAAGATGGTCGATATTCGCCCCCTTGTCCAGACCTTGTCCGCCCAGTGGGGGGAAACCGGCGTTGCTTTGACGCTGCGAATCGCCTCCGGCATCACCACAAATATCAACCCGACACTGTACCTGAAGGCCTTCTACCAGTGGGCGAACAGGGAGCCTGAAGGGGTCAGAGTGGTGCGGACAGCCATCCTGGATGAAAATTTGCGGGAATTTTGCTAAATTTTAGCTTGCAACGGAGGAATCCGTGTGATATAATATTCCAGTATGTAATACCGCCGGAATCGACTGCACGCAGTCGGAGCCGGTGCGATTCGACCGGACAGGCAAATGCCGATCCGGTGAAGGCGGGCAGTCCTCTGTCGCAGTTGCGGGTATGAATGTCCGGAAAAAAAGGAGGAAGCACGATGGATGCTTTAAAGCTCATTGCACAGGATTGCATGAAGGCCGAACTTCCCGTAGTGAATGTCGGCGACACCGTGAAGGTTCACGTCAAGATCAAGGAAGGCGAGCGCGAGCGTATTCAGTTGTTTGAGGGTACGGTCATCGCCAAGCAGCACGGCGGCATCAGCGAGACCTTTACCGTACGCCGGGTAGCCCATGGCGTCGGCGTGGAAAGGGTTTTCCCCATTCACTCGCCCAGTGTTGACAAGGTGGAGCTGGTTCGCAAGGGCCGCGTACGCAGGGGCAAGCTCTATTATCTGCGGAACCGTGTCGGCAAGGCTGCCAAGGTCAAAGAGGCTCTGCACGTAAAAGCATAAGACGGGCCAAAGCCTTAACGCGTTTTGCCCTGATATTTGTATATCTATATAGCTGTTATATCGGTACAATTAGAGGGAAACGGAAATCGAAAGGGGCTTGTTAAAGTCCCTTTCGTTCTTTTATATTTCCTGAAAGCAGGGCAAGGCGACGTTTTGCCGCCAAAGCCGGAAAAGGGGTGACTCTGTGAACGAGGAGCTGAATCTGGAAGAAAAAACAGGCTTTTCCTTTGCGCGGGAGGCCTATGACTGGGTGGAGTCCGCCATCACAGCGCTGGTGTTTGTGGTGGTGATCTTCACGTTTGTGGGCATGATCATCAGCGTCAACGGCTCCTCTATGGAGCCGAACCTGCAGCACAACGACCGCCTGATTTGCGTGCGGATGTTCTCACCCCCTCAATACAAGGACATTGTGGTTATCACAAAGCCCGACAACCGGAACAACCCCCTTATCAAGCGCGTCATCGCCACCAGCGGCCAAACCGTCGACTTTGACGTGGAGACCGGCACGGTGCTGGTAAACGGGGTTGCCCTGGACGAGCCCTACATCGCCGAGGAGATGGAGCTTTACATGTCCGACCTGGACGAAACATACCCTCTGACAGTGCCGGAGGGCCATGTGTTCGTCATGGGGGACAACCGCAACAACTCCTGGGACAGCCGGGAACGTTCCGTCGGCCCCATTGACGAGCGGTATATCTTTGGCCGGGTTCTGTACCGGATGATGCCCTACGACAAAATGGGAGACCCCAACAAGGCGTACAAATAGGCACACATGCCGATTGCATGCCGTGAGAAAGGAGCCTGTGCCCGTGGAAAAAGACAATATCATCCGCCGCGAAAACAATGATGCGACCGTGATTCCCTCCATCCAGTGGTTTCCGGGGCATATGGCCAAAACCCGGCGTCTGATGGAGAAAAGCCTCCGCCTGGTGGATATTGTGGTGGAGTTGAGGGATGCCCGCATCCCCGACAGCAGCAGCAACCCGGAAATCCGGAAAATTGTGGGCAATAAAACGCGAGCGATTCTGCTGAACAAAAGCGATATGGCTGACGATGCCAAAACAAAAATCTGGTGCGATTACTACAAACAGCAGGGGATTCCCGTGCTGGCGGTGGATTGTCGCAGCGGAAAGGGCCTAAAGGCGTTTCCCGCATTTATCCAAAGCGCTCTGACCGATTTGATTGCCCGCCGCAAGGCTAAAGGCATGGCGGGACGCCCCATTCGCATGATGATTGTCGGGGTGCCCAATGTGGGCAAATCGTCGCTGATCAACCGGCTGGCGGGAGGGCGCAAGACGAAGGTGGAGGATCGCCCCGGCGTTACCCGAGCCGAGCAGTGGGTCAAGGTGGCGGGCGGCATGGAACTGCTGGATATGCCCGGTGTACTCTGGCCCAAATTTGAGGATCCCCTGGTGGGAGAAAATTTGGCGCTGACCGGTGCTGTCAAGGACGATATCCTCGATGTGGAGGCCCTGGCTATGCGCCTGCTGGAGCGCCTGCGGGAACTCTATCCCGCCGAGGTGCGGGCGCGGTTCGGCCTGACGGAGGAGGAACTGGCTGCCGGCTCCGGCTACGATGTGCTGACCTGTGTCGGCAAAAAGCGGGGCATGCTGCTTCCCGGCGGCGCAATCAACACCGAGCGCGCTGCCATTGCCGTGCTGGATGAATTTCGCGGCGGGCAAATTGGCCGGATTACCCTGGAACTGCCGAAGGGTGGACGCCGATGAATGAGCTGACATTGTTTGACCACGCCATCCGCAGTGACGGATACGCCCACATTTGCGGGGTGGACGAGGCCGGGCGCGGCCCACTGGCGGGGCCGGTATTCGCGGCGGCTGTCATATTGCCGGACGGCATGGAGCTGGACGGCGTTCGGGATTCCAAGAAGCTGTCGGCGAAAAAGCGAGATGTCCTGTACGACAGCATCAAGGCCAACGCGCTGGCCTGGTGCATTGCGTCGGCCAGTGTGGAGGAGATCGACGCCCTCAACATTTTGGAGGCCACCATGCTGGCGATGGAGCGGGCGGTGAATGGCCTCTCCATTCGGCCGGACTGTGCCCTCATCGACGGCAACCGACTGCCTGCGCTGTCCATGGACACCCTGTCTGTCATCGGCGGAGACGACAAAAGCGCCTCCATCGCGGCGGCATCCATTCTCGCGAAGGTGGAGCGAGACAGGCTTTTGCTGGAGTTGGACAGACAATACCCCGCTTATCAGTTTGCCCGACACAAGGGATATGGAACCAAGCTGCACTACGAGATGTTGGACGCACACGGCGTCAGCCCGGTTCACCGGGAAAGCTTCCTGCGGAAATGGCGGGCAAAGGCCGCCGGTGCTCGATGAATCCCAGAGGGCGGCGGGGCGAGGAATTTGCTGTGCGCACACTGGTGGAGGAGGGCCTTCGGATTTTGGCCGTCAACTATCACAGCCGGTACGGCGAAGTGGATATCATCGCCACAGATGGGGAAAGCCTGTGCTTTGTTGAGGTAAAGACCCGCAAAGAGGGCAGCATGGTGCCGCCGGAGCAGGCTGTCCCCTTGTCAAAGCAGAGAAAAATCATCAAAACCGCGCTGCAGTATATGGGGGAAAGTGAGCTGGAGTATCAGCCGCGATTCGATCTGTTTGCCGTTGTCACCGGCTCGGGAGGCGAGGTGACGGCTCACGACTGGATGAAAGGAGCCTTTGATGGAGACGCCTATCAAGGTTGTTGATCTGCATTGCGATACCCTTACCGCGTGCCACAAAAAGGGCATCGGCCTCAGCAACGACGAAACTCATCTTTCCCTGCACAAGCGGCCGGCCTCTACGCGCTGGTGCCAGTGCATGGCGGTGTTTATTCCCGACAGCCTTCGGGGGCAGGCGGCGGAGGCTTACTTTGGCGAGGTGTACCAATACCTGACACGCCAGCAGACCATACTGCAGGACAGCTTTGCCTGGTTGAAGGATCTTTCTCTGGTTCCCTCCGCACTGAATACGGCGGGATTCTCTGCTGTGCTGACGGTGGAGGGTGGTGCTGTCTTGGCCGGAAAGCTGGAAAACATAAAAAAGCTGCGACAGCTGGGCGTGCGGATGCTTACCCTGACCTGGAACGCCGCCAATGAAATCTGCGGAGGCTCCGAGACGGACGAGGGCTTTACGGCATTCGGGCGGCGGGCTGTGGCGGAACTGGAACGGCAGGGGATCGTCGTAGATGTCTCCCATCTCAGCGACAGAGGCTTTGACGAGCTGCGGGAGTTTGCCCGGAAGCCCTTTGTGGCCAGCCATTCCAACTCCCGCACGGTTTGTGGACACCGGCGCAACCTAACCGATGCAATGTTCTGTCATATCCGGGATATCGGCGGCCTGGTGGGTATGAATTACTATCAAAATTTCATCACCGAGGATGGAAAATCCGATTCCATCGATGACCTGCTTCGCCACATCCACCATTTTCTGGAGTTGGGCGGCGAACATACCCTTGCACTGGGCTCCGATTACGACGGGGCGGAGATTCCCTCTTATCTGGACTCCATGGAGAAGGTGGAGAGTCTGTATGAGGCCATGGTGAAATCCGGCATTGCGGAGCCGGTGGTCAATCGGATTTTTTACGGAAATGCGGAGCGTTTTTTCACCGCGTACGATGCCATCTGAATGATTTGCGAAAAATCCCCCTTTATATTTATGCCATATTGAGGCGGTTGGAGGAAGCATATGGAATACACAAGCACCAGAGACAATGGGATGAAAGTATCCTCGGCCCGCGCCATTGCGCAGGGTATCAGCAAGGAGGGGGGCCTCTTTGTGCCGGAATCTCTGCCCCGATTGACGGCGGCGGACATCGATTCCCTGGTACCGCAATCCTATATTCAGCGGGCCACAGCCATTCTTAGCGGATTTCTCACCGATTTTACGGCGGAGGAACTGGAACAGTGTGTGACAGCCGCATACGGCTCCGGCAACTTCCCGGGGGATGCGGTGGCGCCCCTGGCCAAACTCAATGACAACACCTATATGCTGGAGCTGTGGCACGGCCCCACCTGCGCCTTCAAGGATATGGCTCTCCAGCTGCTGCCCCATTTGTTGACAGTCTCTGCCAAAAAAGAGGCGGGCGACAAGGAAATTGTCATTCTGGTGGCAACCTCCGGCGATACCGGCAAGGCCGCGCTGGCAGGCTTTCAGGATGTGCCGGGTACCCGGATTCTGGTGTTTTATCCCCAGGATGGCGTCAGCAAGGTGCAGAAGCTGCAAATGGCCACCCAGGAAGGCGCCAACGTCGCGGTTCAGGGCGTGTACGGCAACTTTGACGATGCCCAGACCGGCGTGAAGCAGCTCTTCACGGATCCCACTCTGGCTGCCCGCCTGGACGAGAAGGGCCTGATGTTCTCCAGTGCCAATTCCATCAACTGGGGGCGGCTGGTGCCGCAGATTGTGTACTATGTAAGCGCCTATTGCGATATGATTGCCTCCGGTGAGATTGCCAACGGCGAAGCTATCAACGTCTGTGTGCCCACCGGCAACTTCGGCAATATT
Organism: Ruminococcaceae bacterium OttesenSCG-928-L11; assembly: GCA_030265885.1. GTDB lineage: Bacteria > Bacillota > Clostridia > Oscillospirales > Ruminococcaceae > WRAV01. The sequence goes on from JAJDGX010000027.1 coordinate 12,344, forward strand.
CTGGCCGCCTATTATGCGGCGGAAATGGGAGTTCCCATCAACCGGCTGATTTGCGCCTCCAATGTCAACAAGGTGCTGACGGATTTCATACACACCGGCACGTACGACCGCCGCAGAGAACTGATTCTCACCACATCCCCCTCCATGGATATTTTGATTTCCAGCAATCTGGAGCGCCTGCTGTACGCGCTGAGCGGACGGGACGACAAAAGCGTGGGGGAGATGATGGCCCGGTTGTCCGGCGACGGCATCTACACGGTGGACGACAAGGTGAAACAGATTCTGCAAACCCGCTTCTGGGGCGGATTCTGCGATGAGAAATCTGTGATGGATACCATTAAGGATGTCCACGAGACCTATTCCTACCTCTGCGATACCCATACTGCCGTGGCAATCGGTGTTCACCGGCAATATATGGAGCAGACGGAGGACGCAACCAAGACCCTGATTGCCTCCACCGCCAACCCCTACAAATTCGCGCCCAGCATTTGGACTGCCATATCGGGCCAGCTTTCCGACGCGGACGAGTTTGACCAGATCGATATGCTGCACGCTGCCACAGGCATGGAGATTCCTCCCCAGATTTTGGAACTGAAGCAGAAGCCGGTGCGGTTTACAGAAAGCTGCGCCAAGGAGGATATGGGCAAGGCTGTGGAGGGAATGCTGAATCTGTGGCTGCCCGCACAAAAGCCGCTTCCCGTACAGGGGAAGCGGCCAGAGTGAATGTTTCGGCTACAGCGGCCGGAACGTAGCGCAGATGGTATCGTCCGAGCAGCTGGCGCTTGTGGGGCCCACCTTGATCTGCTCCGCGGTGCAATATTGGCGGTTCCTGTTGTAATAGCAGTTCGTCACATTGCACACGATGCCCTGATTGGCGTCGGTGGAGCCGGCAGAACTGGCAGTGCCGGACAAGGCGTTGACAGAACCAAATTCACGAATCATGAGAATGCCTCCCTCTTTTTTCCCTATCTATCTTTTGCGTTGTGATTGCGTTACACGATTCGACCGAAAATGGATGCGCGCGGCAACAACCGCAGCACATCAACTGTCGGTCTGCAATTAGTATGGGCACATCAACGCCGATTATTTGTTTCAAATTTTGGCTGAATGTTTCAGCCTTTGGATTGGAGTTTTGGCCGCAAGCTTGCGGTTTACAACAAAATATGGCAATTTATGCAATTGGCGACCTGCATTTGTCGGTCGCCGCAAAGAAGCCCATGGATGTATTTCCCGGCTGGGACAACCATGCGGAAAAGCTGATCGAAAACTGGAATCGGGTAGTCGGCCCCCATGACACGGTCGTCCTGAACGGCGACACCTCCTGGGGGATGACGCTGCAGCAGGCTCTGCCCGATTTTCGGCTGATTCATCAGCTGCCCGGCAAAAAAATCATCATCAAGGGCAACCACGATTACTGGTGGGCCTCCGCCACTAAAATGAGGGAACTGTTCGCGGAAAACAGCCTGGACAGCCTCTACATCCTCCACAACAACTCCTTTACGGTGGAGGGCGTCCACATCTGCGGGTCCCGGGGGTGGATGTTTGAGACGGGGGAGCGCCATGACGAAAAGTTAATCAACCGGGAAGCGATGCGGATCGACGCATCCATTCGCAGCGTAGGCGAGCAGGAAGGGGAGAGATTGCTGTTTCTCCATTATCCCCCCCTGTACGCCAACCAGCGGCTGGAGCCGTTTTTGGCTGTGATGCACCAGTACGGAATAAGGCGCTGCTATTATGGGCATATTCATGGAGCCGGTCACAAATATGCGGTGCAGGGAATGATTCAGGGAATCGAATTCACTATGATTTCCGCCGATTACATTGATTTTACACCGGTGCTGGTTCACCGATGATTGAAATATGGGCCTGCAATCCCACATTTTTATTTTTTGTTGTGGCAATTCCATGTATAGTATGATACAATAGATGAGTTATAAATGACCGCTAACGTAGGAGGAAGATTAAAATGAGCTTGACTTCAGCCACCAAAAAGGAAACCAATACCTATGAACTGGAAATCGCCGTCAGCGGGGAAGATCTGAAAGCGGCTACCGACAAGGTCTATAAACGCAGGGCGAAAGATATATCGGTTCCCGGCTTCCGCAAGGGAAAAGCCCCCCGTAAAATCATCGAGAAAATGTACGGCGAAGGCGTGTTTACCGAGGATGCCGTCAATGATCTGTATCCCGGCGCCTACAGTGCGGCTGTTGAAGAGGCGGGCATCGAGCCGGTTGATCGCGCCGACGTTGAAATTTTGACCCTCGACAGCGAAGAGGGCTTTACCTTTAAGGCGACTGTCACTGTGAAGCCCGAGGTCAATGTGACGAACTACAAGGGCATTGAGGCGGTCAAGACCATCTACCGGGTTACCGATGAGGATGTGGAAACCGAAATCAACCGCATGCGGGAGCGCAACGCCCGCATCATCACCGTTGAGGATCGCGCCGCCCAGGATGGCGACAACGTGGTCATCGACTTTGAGGGCTTTGTCGACGACGTGGCCTTTGAGGGCGGCAAGGGAGACGGCTATCAGCTGACTCTCGGCTCCCACTCCTTCATCGACACCTTTGAGGAGCAGATTGTCGGCCACAATCCCGGCGATGAGTTTGACGTCAATGTCACCTTCCCCGAGGAGTACCACGCCGAGGAGCTGAAGGGCAAGCCCGCTGTCTTTAAGGTAAAATTGGTAGAAATTAAGGGTAAAGAGCTCCCCGAGCTGGACGATGAATTTGTTAAGGACGTCAGCGAGCACGACACCGTCGAGCAGCTGCGGGAGGAAATCAAGAAAAACCTGACCGAGCAGAAGGATCGCCGCACCCAGGAGGAATACGAAAACAAGCTGGTTGACCAGGTTATCGCCAATTTGGAGGGCGAAATCCCGGAAGTGATGTACGAAAACCACATTGACGAAATGGTGCGGGATTTTGAGTACCGTGTCCAAAGCCAGGGCATGAACATCCAGCTGTATTTGCAGTACACCGGCATGGATATGGACTCCTTCCGCAAGACCTTCCGGGAGCAGGCGGAGCGTCAGGTGAAAATTCGCCTTGCACTGGAAAAAATTGCGGAGCTGGAAAATATCACCCCCACAGAGGAAGACATCGAGAAGGAATATGAAAAGGTTGCCGAAATGTATCAGATGGAGGCGGATAAGATCAAGGGCATCATCTCCGAAAAAGATCTGATTGCCGACTTCAAATCCTCCAAGGCCATCGACATTGTCAGGGATTCCTCCAAGGCAACGGAAGAAGAAGAGAAGAAGGACAACGGGGAAGAGGCATAAGACCCGCTGCCGGGTCGATAAGCCAATTCCTACATACCTGCATAGTGTGCTGTATGGCAGTGTGCGGGGCAAATATCCGGCAACAGTATGCCGGGTGTCGGGACGGCTGCCTCCGGCGGACACCGTCCCGTAATTTGCATGCGGAAACGGTCTTGTAAGCCCATCTCCGTTTCCGGTTTAGAAAGGATGATTTTGCTATGGCTTTGGTACCAATGGTAGTCGAGCAGACAAACAGGGGAGAGCGCAGCTACGACATTTATTCCCGCCTGCTCAATGACAGAATTATTATGCTCTGCGACGAAGTCAACGACACTACGGCCAGCCTGGTTGTGGCACAGCTGCTTTACCTGGAGGGCGTGGATCCGGACAAGGACATCAACCTGTACATCAACAGCCCCGGCGGCTCTGTAACAGCCGGCATGGCGATTTACGACACCATGAATTACGTCAAATGCGACGTGTCAACCATTTGCATCGGTATGGCTGCCTCCATGGGCTCCTTCCTGCTGTCGGCAGGTGCCAAGGGCAAGCGCCTTGCCACTCCCAACAGCGAGGTAATGATTCACCAGCCCTCCGGCGGTTCCCGCGGTACCGCCTCCGACATCAAGATTCAGGCGGACTGGATGCAGCACACCAAGCAGAAGCTCAACCAGCTGTTGGCGAACCACACCGGTCAGCCCCTGGAGATCATTGAGCGGGACACCGACCGGGACAATTTCATGACAGCCGAGCAGGCCAAGGAATACGGCCTCATCGACCAGATTGTCATGTCCCGCAACTAGCCTTAACTGTACGGCACGCCGGATGTTTGCCGCGTGTTTCCCATTAACCCTGCCCGCGGGCTTTTCCCTATGGGTCGCCCGCAGAATGGAGCGCTTATGTCTAAATCTGTTGACAACAGAATATTGCGGTGTTCGTTTTGTGGCAAAATGCAGGACGAGGTCGGCAGAATGATTGCGGGCCCCGGCGTCTGCATCTGCGATGAGTGCATTGAACTGTGCCAGAGTGTGCTGGATGGCGAGGATCCCTATACCTCCGCCTCTGTACGCAAGCAACCGGCCCCAGATACCGCGAAATCCGAGGGAATGGTGGTTCCTCAACCCAAGGAAATCAAAAATGTGCTGGATCAATATGTCATAGGGCAGGATCAGGCAAAAAAGACGTTGTCCATTGCGGTTTACAACCACTACAAACGCATTTTTACCAGCGACGGTTCCGATGTGGAGCTGCAAAAGAGCAATGTGCTGCTGCTGGGGCCCACCGGTGTCGGCAAAACGATGCTGGCCCAAACCCTGGCCAAGCTGCTCAACGTGCCCTTTGCCATCGCCGACGCCACCACGCTGACCGAGGCCGGCTATGTGGGTGAGGATGTGGAAAACATCCTTTTGCGGCTGATTCAGGCGGCGGATTTCGATGTGGAGCGGGCTGAGCGCGGCATCATCTATGTGGATGAAATCGACAAGATCGCCCGCAAGTCGGAAAACCCCTCCATCACCCGCGATGTCAGCGGCGAGGGCGTGCAGCAGGCTCTGCTGAAAATCCTGGAGGGCACGGTGTCCAATGTGCCGCCCAACGGGGGACGCAAACACCCCAATCAGGAATTTATCCGCATCGATACCTCCAATATTCTCTTTATTTGCGGCGGTGCCTTTGACGGCATCGAAAAAGTCATCGACAAGCGCATCAATACCACTACGCTTGGCTTTGGTTCCAAGATTCCCGACAAGAAGGAGAAGGAACTCAGTGCCCTCATGGCCAATGTGGAGCCTCATGATCTGGTTAAATTCGGGCTGATCCCTGAGTTGGTGGGCCGTTTGCCGGTCATCGCCACGCTAGATTCTCTGGACGAGGTCTCTCTGGTGCGCATATTGACCGAGCCCCGCAATTCCATTGTCAAGCAGTATCAAAAGCTGCTGGAAATGGACAATGTCAAGCTGACCTTCACACCCGAGGCACTCTCAGAGATTGCCCGCATGGCAATTGAGCGGAAAACCGGTGCGCGGGGACTGCGCTCCATCATGGAAAAGGTGCTGGAGAACGTAATGTACGACGCCCCCTCCGACCACACCATCGAATCCATTGAGATTACGATGGACGCGGTAAAGCGGACAGGGGAGCCGGAAATTGTGCGGGATCCCAATCGCAAGCCCAAGCAGCTGAAGCTGACAACGCAGGACAGGCGAAACAGCCGGGAACGGCCTCGCCCATCCGCATCATAGAATACCTATCTACAGGGGCAGGAGGCTGGCAGCAGCGTCTGCCCCTGTTTCATATTGAACGATACAGGGAAAGCGGGGAAGAGCAATGGACAAGCAACAGGAGTTTATTGACATTTACAACCGATGCATACAGCGAGAGGGCGCCGACAAGCTTTTGGAGTATCTGGGGTCGAGGAACAGCGACTTTTTCACGGCGCCAGCCAGCCAGCGCTATCACGGCTCCTACGCGGGGGGGCTGGTGGAACACAGTCTCAACGTATACCAATGTTTGAAGGCCTACCTGGAGCGGGAGCGGGTCAAAGAGGTGTACGGCATGCAGTATGACGAGGAATCGATTGCCATTTCCGCGCTGCTGCACGACGTCTGCAAAATCAACTGCTACAAGCCGGGCACTCGGAACGTCAAGGATGAAAATGGGGTGTGGAAAGCTGTTCCCACCTACGAGTACGACGACAAGCTGCCCTACGGCCACGGGGAAAAATCCGTCTATATCATCACCGGCTTTATGCGCCTGACTCGGGAGGAATCCTTTGCTATCCGCTATCATATGGGCTTTTCCGGTCTGGAGGACAAGAGGAACATCGGCAATGCCTTTGAGATGTTCCCGCTGGCATTTGCCCTCAACGTGGCTGACATGGAGGCGACGTATTTCCTGGAGGGCAAGCCATCTCTGTAAAGACATTCCAATTGCACGTTCTGATTTTAACTTTTTGTCCCTATTTTGTAACCGAATTGACAAAATCTTCGGATTCGTGTACAATGAGAATGAAAAGAACTCTCGGTGTTTTTGTCGAGAAAGGAAAAACCCTGATTGACTATCCCGAGGAACAGAGAGGCTGCTTCCATTCTGTTCCCATGAAACGGAGGGACAAATATGAAACTGTCAGCTACGGCAAAACGGATTAGCTGTTTTATGGTCGCGATGATTCTTGTGTTTTTCTCTGCCGGCTTTGCGCTGCCGGTATCAAGCCAGGAAGGCGCCGTTTCCCTCGGTTTCTCTGAGGTGGCAACGCCGGAGCGGTTCCAGGCGGCTCTGGCCGACCCTTCCATCGGGACAATTCGCCTGTCTACCTCATTGGACGTCGACGGCATAAACTGGGGGGCGGTGCAAAACGGCTCCAAAACCATCGTCGGAGCAACCGGCGGGGAGCGCCTCACTCTTCCTGCAACGATACATATGACAAGCGCAGTCAGCTTTGAGTCGGTGATACTGGCCGGCTCTCCACAGATGCTGTTTGCGGAAATTCCTCCCGTGAACCGCACGATTTACGCCAACGGAAACCGATTCCGACTCGGTGCCGGGGTTGTCACGGAGTTGAACGCCATTCATGCCTTGTATGGCGGCGGTGCGGGCAATGTGTCATCCACCGAGATTGTGCTGGAAAGCGGATACATCCAAACGGTCTATGCCTGCTCCGTCAATGGGACAGTGCTGGGCAATGCGACTGTTACCGCATCCGGCAATGGGCGGATGGGTGTCTTGTATGGCCGCACTGCCACCGGCTTTGTAAATGGAACCGTAGCCTTGACCCTCTCCCAGCTGGGAACAGCCGCCGCACCGGCCACCCCCGTTCTGCCGCTTAGCGGCGTGGACACAGTCACCATTGATCATTCATACCTGAAATTGACAGAATGGCCTTTCCAGGCAAGGAACGCCGTTGTAAAAAACAGTGAACTGTGGTTTGACAGCAGTCTGTCTCTGTCGGTGCCCTTATATGGAGAAGCCAGCACCATCAAGCTGACGGCGGGCACAACCCTATCCATACCGGCGCAGTCAGCGGTTCCCGGATTTATCTCCGGACGCTTTTCTGTGCGGCTTCACAATGGAGACACTGCCACAATCGCAAACGGCGGCCCATATCGCAGCCTGTTGGATTTGCCCGCGAGCATGCACAGCGGTACGGGGGACGCTTTGACTCTGACACAGATGCAGATCAGCGGCATAGCGCTGCAAACCGTCCCTGCAAAGACAAGCTACCGAACCGGCGAAGGGCTTGATACAACGGGCGGGAGTTTGCTTGTGTCCTACGCGCCCGCCGCTCTGCAATACACAGAGCAAATTCCACTGACCGCCGATATGGTTACCGGATTTGAGACAAACCGGGTAGGGCAGCAGACTCTGACCTGTACATACCAGGGGAAAACAACCACCTATTCCATCTGGATGGCGGATAGTTCGGTTGCCCGTCTCACCCTGACCAAGCCGGACAAATCCACATATCAGGTCGGGGACTCCCTGCGGCTTACCGGCGGTCGGGTACATGTCCGCTACAGCAATGGCTCCGAGTTGAACATTGCCATGACCGATTCCTCTGTTATGGTGAAAGGGTTTGACAGCGATACGGTGGGCAGGCAGGAGTTGACGGTTTACTACAACGGACAGGAAGCGGGAGTCTTTGCCGTCAATGTTCGCCGCAGTACGGCCGATGACGATGACGACGACGATGATGACCGCAGTTCAAACCGAAGCAACAATATCCCGGATGCCGAACGCACCGTGGCCATCAAGGATGTACCGACCTCCACGGTGTATGTGGGTGACAGCTTTACGCTGCGGCCCAGCCCCGACAGAGGCGGCAACTGGGAATGGGACGAGGATTTCTTTGACGCGGAGATCGACCGCTATACCAGCGAGGCGACCTTTACAGCCTTAAGGGCGGGAACCTCCCGAATCTATTACAGCGACCGATACGCCAAAGACAGCGTGTCCGTTGCAGTGAAGAAGGTGCCGGTTTCCAGCAGCTCCCGGGAGGAGTCGTCCTCTCAGTCGTCTGCGGCGCCCTCTCGCCCCAGCGGCAATCCGGGGGGCACTACGTCATCCGCTCCGCCACCGGCGATTTCCTCTCAGCCGGAGAGTAAGCCGCCTTCCTCCTCCGCGGCCCCAGAGGTTTCCCGGGAGCCGGAGCCTAAACCGGAGCCGGTTGTCACCGTGCAGCCGCCGGACGAATCCCGCCCCGTGGAGAACAACGATACCCCCCAGGGAATATTGAAGGACAACGCAGACAAGCTGCCCGCTGTAATCGGCGGAATCTCGGCGTCCATTGTCTTGCTGGCAGCCGCCGGATTTATCATCTGGAAATACGCGGGCAACAATGCCGGATAAAGCCCAACAATCTCAAATACAGGAAGAACCCTTGACAGCTTTGTCAAGGGTTCTTCTCTATTACTCCGATTCACCGCATTCCGGTGCGTCGGGCTTAAGCATATTAAACAGGGATTGGGTCATCTCGTCCACCGTATACTGAAAGCCGTCCTCCATCCAGTGGATGATCATGGATGAGATGCCTCCGGCGTGATACGCAACCATCAGGGGCACCGGGCCGGTGGGGGCCAGCCCCAGCTTTTGCCGGTGCTCCATGGCAGAGTGAAAAATGGGACTAAACAGGCTTTCAAACATCCGGATCAGCTCCGGGTTCACATCGGCGAGAAACAAGTGGCGGAATATGGATTCCTGCTTTTTTATCATCTCAAAAAAGGTGCGGATAAACTCCCGAGGTGATTTCCCCTCCATGGACTCTCGCATAGTTTCGCGCTGTACCTCCAGACAATACCGCAGCAGCTGGTATTTATCCTCGAAATGCAAATAAAAGGTGGAGCGGCTGACAAGGGCCTGCCGACAGATATCGTTGACCGTGATTTTCTGAAAACTCTGCTGCTCCAGCAACTCAAACATAGACTGAATCAATGCGCGATGCGTTCTTGTTATGCGGAGATCCTGCTGTGTTTTTGCCATACCGCACCTCCCGAATGTGACCTTCTCATTATTTTACTATATCGGCGGGGAAAATACAATGTCACGGGACAAAAAGCGATGATCTGGACAAATCGGCGCAAATGTGCATTTCTGGACACATCCGCTGCCCCTGTATGATATCGGACAGATTTGCGGTTTTGCGGGTTGAATGCGCATGGGAAAAGCCGTATGATTGAAATTGCAGGAGGTGAACGGCGTGCAGGAACCGCAGCACAACGGCAACGAGTCCAAGCAAAACGAGTCTCTCCGCCACAGGCAGGCGGGAAAAATCGCCCCTTCGGTTCACAATGAAATCACAAGCCTCAGGCAAAAAGAATCGCGATTGGAGCAGGAACTGATGGACGCCTATTGCGAACTTGGCAAAAAGCTTTTGGAAATGGCTGAAATGGAAGGGAAAAAAGTGAATGACCTTGTGGATAAACTAATCGCAGTTCAAAGAAAGCTGGACATTCTTGAACACAAACAGACCGACAGAGAGGAGACCTCGGAATGAGCCAACCGAACCAATCCAACCCCAAGCCCGGCGGCGGAGACACCCCTCCAACCGGCGGAAAATGGCCCAGTATACTTAACATCTTTATTGTGATGTTTCTCATCACCTTTGTGATGAACATTGTCGCATCCCAGCAGATGCTGAATGCCCGTTCCCAAATCTCGTACAGCCAGTTTATGAGTCTGATTGAAAGCGGAAGCGTCTCTCATGTACAGATGGGCGACACGGAATACACCATCGCCCTGAAACCCGCTCTGGACTATGACGCTGTCAACAAGATTCTGGAGCGAACCGGCCTGCAGATTGATTCCCGCTCAAAGCGGCAGGTGATATTGTACACCGGCTATATCAGCGACCAGGATTTGCTGCGCAAGCTGGAACACTACGACATCGAATACACCAAGCCCATTACAAGGGAATCGCCGCTTCTGTCCTTTATTACCAGCTGGATCATTCCGTTGGTGCTGATGTACGTCATCTACTACTTCTTTATGAAGCGCATTGTTAAGCGCATGGGCGGTGACGGCGTAGGCGGCGGAATGATGGGGGGCATGGGCAACGTTGGCAAATCCAAGGCGAAGGTGTACACCGTGGAAAAGAGCACCGGTGTCACCTTTGCGGATGTGGCCGGGCAGGATGAGGCAAAGGAAAGCCTCGCCGAGATGGTGGATTATCTGCACAACCCGGAAAAGTACCAGAAAATCGGTGCCAAGCAGCCCAAGGGCGCATTGCTGGTAGGGCCTCCCGGTACCGGTAAAACACTGCTGGCTAAGGCCGTGGCAGGGGAGGCGCAGGTTCCGTTCTACTCCTTGTCCGGCTCGGAGTTTGTGGAGATGTTTGTCGGCGTCGGTGCCAGTCGCGTCCGGGATCTGTTTCAACAGGCCAACAAAAACGCCCCCTGTATTATCTTCATCGATGAAATCGACGCCATCGGCAAAAAGCGGGACAATCAAATGGGCGGCAACGACGAACGGGAGCAAACCCTCAACCAGCTGTTGGCGGAAATGGACGGCTTTGACTCCGGCAAGGGAATCCTGGTGCTGGCTGCCACAAACCGGCCGGAAATTCTGGACAAGGCGCTCCTGCGTCCCGGACGGTTTGACCGCCGTGTAATTGTAGACAAGCCTGATTTACCGGGCAGAGAGGCTATCCTGAAGGTGCATGCCGACAAAATCGCGGTAGGGCCTGATATAGACTTGCATGCCATTGCCCTGGCCACCAGCGGCGCAACCGGCGCGGATCTGGCCAACATGATAAATGAGGCGGCGCTGCGGGCCGTGAAAATGGGCCGGCACTCAGTTCTCCACGAGGATCTGATGGAGTCGGTGGAGGTTGTCATCGCCGGCAAGGAAAAGAAGGATCGAGTTCTGAATCCCAAGGAGCGGGAGATGGTAGCTTATCACGAGGTAGGCCACGCGCTGGTCACCGCTTTGCAGAAGGACGCCACTCCTGTGAAGAAGATTACAATTGTTCCGCGCACCATGGGCTCCTTGGGGTACACAATGAATGTGCCGGAGGATGAGCGGTATCTGCTGACCAAAGAGGAGCTGATTGCCCAAATCAACACGCTGCTGGGCGGTCGGGCGGCAGAGATTGTGCAGTTTGGCGTAAGCACCACCGGCGCCTCCAACGACATTGAGCGGGCAACTCGGCTGGCTCGCAGCATGGTCACTCAATACGGCATGAGCGACGCATTCGGCTCTATGGGGCTGGAATCGACGGAGAACCAGTATCTGGATGGACGCAATGTGGCGACCTGCTCGGAGCAAACCATCGCCAAGGTCGACGAAGAGGTTCGCAAGCTGATTGACAGCTGCCAGGAAACCGCGATTCAGCTGCTGGAGGCAAACAAGGACGCCCTTCACCGGATTTCCGAATATCTGCTGGACAAGGAAAATATCACCGGCGAGGAGTTCATGCGGGTATTGAAGGAAACCGATGAACAAGCCGAATAAAGGGAATGAACCTCCCCGGGGCAAGCTCAGCCCTTTCGGTTCATTGAAAAAAGACTGCCGCTTTGTCGGCAGTCTTTTCGTTTGGAAAAACAGTCATTGGGCAATGCTCAGCGTGTATTCCACCTCGGGAACCACCCGGTTTATGACGATGCTCAGGTAGTGTCGGTTCCGGAACAGATCGATAACTTCACCGTTATCCATGGCGCGTACAACGGGGCGAAGGTGGTTGTATGTGTCCAATACAACGGCATATCGCATGTTGGACAACTCGATCACGCTGCCGACAGGATAGAGGTTGACGCGTTTGGAGAATGCATCGACCATATCAAAATCAAAGGAACTGTAGGAGCCGCCCAAAATGTACTCAATGGCCTCGGACGGCTGCATGGGCTTGCGGTATGGCCGGTTGGAGGTCAGAGCGTCATATACATCGGCCACGGTGATGATTCGGCTCCACAAAGGGATTTCTTCTCCCTTGAGACCGTTGGGATATCCGGAACCGTCGTACTTCTCGTGGTGATGCAGTACGCCCGACCACATTTCTTCGTCACCAATGCCGCGGCTGGTCAGATAATCGAAGCCTGCCGTGGAATGGCCCTTGACAATGCGGAATTCATCGTCATCCAGCTTGGAGGGCTTATTGATTATTTCCAGCGGAATCGCCGTTTTCCCAATGTCGTGCATAATGGAGCACTTGCCCAGTCGGTTCAGTTCATCGGCGGATAAATTGAGATATTGCCCGATGGAAATGGAAAGTACAGCGACGCTGAGAGAGTGGTGGTATGTATATTCGTCGTAGCTTTTCAGGTCATTGATATTGATGAGCGCGTGGCGGTCATCCTCCAGCGAGTTGACCAGCTGTTCCACGATTTGATCCAGATGGGTAATAATCTTCAGCGAGGATTCGTGCAATACACCCTCGTCGATGGAGACATTGTGGAACAGATCCTCCAGGTTTTCCAGCGCTTCAACCTTGAGTTCATCCTCAATAATAGGCTTTGGCGCCGGAACATTAAATGCGCTGGGCGGGATCAGGTTACGGAAATTCTGCCCCTGCGGCTGCGGTACACTCTCATCGTTGACATACACAGACTGGATGTTGTGCCGCAGCAGTTTTGTCATCAGGGGCCAATCCAAAACGGCTCCCCGCTTGACAAGAGGTACAACCCGATTATTCGCAGAGTAGATATCTTCTTCCAGAACCATGCCGATCCGCAGGTTAGAAAAAGATAACCGCTTCATATTTTACACCCCAAAACGATATCCATAATTTATTCCTTGCGCTAGCCAAAACTATTGTTTATTTGCATACCGCAATCAACTGGCCAATCATTATAATATCATATATTGGGGTGAAAGTCGATGAAAAATCAAAAAATTGTAGCGAAAACTCCTTTTTTATGCGATTTAAAAGCGAAAGAAACGATCGCCATCGCCATATAACCAGCTTTTTGCATCGCCATTGCAGCACAATAGCAATATTAGGCAAATTCTATATTTCAAAAGAGGAGAACATTCATCGATTGGCGGCCCACCGCTGGGAAATCAGCAGCGAAACAGGGGAGAAGAGAGCCATACAGGCCAGCAAAACCAATTCAAAGGCAGGGGAGGTCAGGTGTATAGAGGCGAAATCGGTGGAAGCAAACAGGGCGGATAAGCTACCTGACAGCATGATGGCGACAAAATAAACAATGAACGAATAAATGCGTGTCTTGAGAATGCCAAACCGATAAATAACCGGGAACGTGAAGTTTATCATAAACAGGGCAAACGCCGCAATCAGCACCGTTGCGGACAATACAGCGGCGTCCCGGTGAAACAACAGAGAGGACGCTGCAAGCATTAGCCCTGTGATGACAGTGATGGCCAGTGAGGTAACCCACGCAAACACATATCGGGCGGTGATTTGATCGTTTCGAGAAACAGGCAGCATATGGTTAATGTCGGTGTTTCCCTGGTTTTCCTCCACACTAAACAGGGAAATGGTTACCCCATAGCAGGCGATAATCGCATAGAAAACCGACATGGTCGGAACCCAAACGGTAAAGATCACCCATAAGGCAATGCATATCACAAGACTGGTTCGCAGCAGAATATAGGCGGTGTAGGCGTCTTTTCGCACCATCAAATACAGGGAGCGGTTCATTCCAGATCCTCCTTTGCCGCATACAGCATTATTTTTTCAATGTCCGGTTTTTCAGCGACGATGCGCTCGCCCAGCTTAGGCAGATCTTCGATTTTACACAGGGCAGTAAAGCCCAGATCCGTTTGCTTCACGCCATACAACCGCAGCGAAGGCAGGGCGGCCAGCAGACTGTTATCCCCCTTGATGACGCGGTATTTCTCCAGCAGGACATCCTTTTCCTCGTGAAAGCGAATTTGCCCATCGTGGAGATACATAATGTAATCGGCGGTTTTATCCAAATCAGAGGTGATGTGGGTGGAATAAAATATGGTGGTTTCGCCATCCAGCATGATTTCCCCAAACAACTCCAATATGTCATTGCGGATGATGGGGTCGAGGTTGCTGGTAGGCTCGTCGAGAATCAGCAGCTTGGGCCGGTGGGAGAGCGCCACTACCAGGGAGAACAACTTGGATTGCCCGGTGGACAGGGCTTTCACCTTGGCGTCAGGCTTTAGCTGAAATCGTTTGCAGTAGTCTGTGAACAGCGCATCGTCCCACGTGGAAAAAAAGGGCTTGACAATGGCGGCGATTTGCCGCAGCTGAAACGCGGAGTAAAAAAAGCTGAGG
>JAJDGX010000269.1 GCA_030265885.1 Ruminococcaceae bacterium OttesenSCG-928-L11
AGTCTCATGCCCTAAAAGGACAAGCAAGATTAGCCTTGTCTCCCACGGGAAGCTCAGCCTCTTCGGTGCTGGTGCGCTACTGTTGGCCTGCCGTATGTCTATAGCCCCAGGCATGTGCGGAATCTGCCGTAGGCGGTCTGCCATGAATCCGCATCATCCGGTTCATAGGTGATAAGCGCCTGGGAATCCCCAATGATGCGGCGGGCCTCCCGAATGTCGGCGATCTCACCCACCGCAATCAGCTGTACGGCAACATTGCCTAGCACTGTTGCTTCGATAGGGCCTGCTACCACCGGTACATTGCAGGAGTTGGCTGTCATGCGGCACAGCAGATTGTCCTTGGTGCCGCCGCCTACCAGGTGGATGACCTGGCTGGATTTTCCCGCGGTGTCCTTGAGCATGTCAAAGGTATTGCGGTATTTCAGGGCAATGCTCTCATAGATGCAGCGCATCACCTGTCCCACTGTTTCCGGAACCGGCTGGCCCGTCGAGCGGCAGAAGTCCCTGACCCGCTCCGGGATATTGCCCTGGGGAACAAAGGACGGGTGATCCGGGTCGATGAAGGAGCGGAAGGGCTCGGCAGCCAGGGCTTCCGTTTCCAGCTGGGCATAGCTGTATTCGCTGCCCTCCCGCATCCACTGGCGGCGGGATTCCTGAATCAGCCACAAGCCGATGATATTTTTCAAAAACCGGATGGTGTTATTGCAGCCGCCCTCGTTGGTCATATTGTAACCGAATGCCTTGTCGTCGGTGCGGGGGGCGTCCAGTTCCGTGCCAAACAGAGACCATGTGCCGCAGCTGATATAGATGAAGTCGTCGGTGCGGGCGGGGACAGCCGCCACCGCCGAGGCTGTGTCGTGCTCGCCTACCGCAATCACCGGGACAGGCTTCACGCCCAGTTCATCGCAGATAGCCTGGGACAGCATCCCCACCTGAGCCCCCGGCTGTACAATAGGCGTAAAGATGCGCCGGGGCAGCCCCAGAGCATCCACAATCTCCCAGTCCCAGTCCCGGGCTTCTGCATTGAGAAGCTGGCTGGTGGAGGCAATGGAGTATTCGGTGTGAGCCTCCCCTGTAAGCATATACGCCATCAAATCCGGCATAAACAGCAGGGTCTCCGCCTGTTCCAGCAGCTCCGGCTGCCGGCTCTTCAGGTAGTGCAGCTGGCAGATGGTGTTGATATCCATAAACTGAATGCCGGTGGCCCTGTACAGCTTGTCTCTGGGAATCACCGAGAAAATTTCCTCCATCATGCCCACATTGCGCTCGTCCCGGTAGTGGACAGGGTTGCGCAGCAAATCGCCCCGCTTATCCAGCAGGCCAAAATCCACGCCCCAGGTGTCGATGCCGATGGTGTCAAATCCACCGCTGTTCCACGCCTTCAGGATACCCTGCTTGATTTCGTGCATCTGGCGGGGAAAGTCCCAATACAATACCCCATTCAGCATAACCGGGTCGTTGGAGAAGCGGTGAATCTCCTCTATGGTGATTTTCCCCCCGCTGTAGTCGGCCAGCATAGCCCGCCCGCTGGAGGCGCCAAAGTCAAACGCAAGGATTCGTTTACCCATGTGAGCTATCTCCTTCTGTATCAATTGCCTGTGCCCTTATACCAATCGAATTGTAACAAAATATATCATATAATACCAATTATAATAGAAACCCACAAAAATGTCTATGGACAGCCGAAAATGTTATGGACTTATCCAAGATCACAACCGCACATATCACCACATCCCGAAAAATTGCCGCTCCCAAGCGATATTTGTACGGGAAACATTGACTTTGTCCCGGCATTGGGGTAAAATTGAAACTTAGAATTCGCATTGATAAAAATATGAGAAACAAGCGTTTTGGAGGGTCATCATGCTGGAAAACACACAGAAAACCATGGAAAAAATTGTGGCGCTGTGCAAGGGACGGGGATATGTCTACGCCGGCTCCGAAATTTACGGCGGTCTTGCCAACACATGGGATTACGGGCCTCTGGGCGTGGAGCTGAAAAACAACATCAAGCGGGCGTGGATGAAAAAATTCGTTCAGGAGTCCCCCTACAATGTGGGGCTGGACAGCGCCATCCTCATGAACACACAGGTCTGGATGGCGTCCGGTCATCTGGGCAATTTCACCGACCCCCTTATGGACTGCAAAAGCTGCAAAACCCGGCACCGGGCCGACCACCTCATCGAGGAGTTCACCGGTGAACTGGTGGCGGGCTGGTCCAATGAAAAGATGACCGATTTTATCCGGGAAA
>JAJDGX010000270.1 GCA_030265885.1 Ruminococcaceae bacterium OttesenSCG-928-L11
TTCAATCGTTCCTTTCTTTCCTATTCAAGAGGTGGCTGGGATTGGGTCAGGCCCTCAAAAAGCGGCCCATATTGGGATTGGAAGGTGTCCGGCAGGCGATAATACTCGTCGCCGATGGACACATAGCCAAGATCCGGCATCACGTACAGAGAAACGGCGGTGCCGTCGTTCAGGGAAAGCTGCATCTGCCAGGAGCGGCCCTCCCATTGGGCGGTGGCGATGGCCGAGTAGTCGTCGCCGGTCAGCTCCGCCGGCGTGGATTTTGCCAGAAGCTCCACCATGTCCCGGGCTGTTTGTTTCCGTTCCACGGTTTGCAGCGGTTCCCCGCCGCTGTGGGCCAGAATGGCAACCGAGACAATCCGGGCCCGGATGTCGCCTGCCTCAAAGAAGGATGCGGCATCCATGGGGGTGTTATCTACCTTTCCCACTGCCTCGGCCAGATATGTCCGGCCGTCCCACTCCACAGCCAGCCGGAATGCGGGGTTGTAGCCGGGAATTTCATACAGGACACCGCCGATGGCAAAGGTGGCGGCAAAGTCCATAGCGGCGACGGTGTTTTCCCCCTGCCCGTCCATACCGGCCATGATGTCGTGCTCCAGCACGCCCAACCGGGTTTCCAGGCGGAATGCGGAGAAATCGTAGGGGGAGCCGTTTTCCGCAAAAGCGTATCGGTAGCCGTTGTAGTTGAGGATCTTGCGGATGCCGGCCGGGCTGTCCAGCGTCAGGATCATGGCGCGGGGCTCTGCCTCTGTGGCGAGCTGCGGCAGCAATTGGGGCGGGGGCGCCTGCATCCGGGCCAGGGCAAGGCCGACAATCAGGGCCAGACAGGCCGCAGCGGCCCCCCATCTGGCGGCGATGACGCGGAGCGCCGGCCGGCTGCTGCCAGAGGTTGCGGCCTCCTCGATCAAATCGGCGTCTACCGAGCCGATGGCCTGAAAGAGATGTCGTTGTTTCATAGGGCGATTCCCTCCTGTTCCAGGTGAATCTTCAGTCGGCTCCGGGTGCGGAACAGCATGGATTTTACCTTGCTTTCGCTTATCTGGAACCGCTTGGCGATGGCGGATATGGGTTCGGCATACCAATACCGCCGCAGAAACACATTGCGCACCTCCGGGGTCGATTCGCGCAGAAACGCGCTGATGGAGCGGGCGGTTTCCCCTTCATCAAAGGCGTCCTCCGCGCTGTCGGGGCCGGGGATGCACTCCTCCAGCTCGGACAGGAGGGCGTCAAACCGGCTGTTCCGCTTTTGGGCGGAGTTGTAGTCGTGTTTATTCAACGCAATGTTCCTCGTTATCTTTCCCAAAAATACCGCCAATCGAGAGGGCCGCTGCGGGGGCATGGCATTCCATGCGCCGAGGTAGGTGTCGTTTACGCATTCGTCCGCGTCCTGCTCGCTGGCCAGAATGTTGCGGGCGATGGATTTGCAATACCGCCCGTATTTGATCGAGGTCTCCGCGATGGCCGATTCCGCCCTGGCCCAGTACAGATCGACGATTTCGTTGTCTTGCATGCAAAAGCCTCCCATGCCCATTTGGGCGCATCGTTGGTGAACGCGCGTGTGCTTCCCGCGGCGGAGGGGCGATGCGCAGGCAGTGGATTGTCCCCTTCACACATATAGTAAGAAAAAAAACGCCGCGGTTGCATCCTGCAATAAAATTTTTTTCTGCCGCCCGGCGGCAAATTTTCCCATATGGCTCTATCCCTTGCTTTGGGGGAACCCGGCAATCGCCGTTCGCATATGAATGAATGTGGAGAATGCGTTTTCCACGTGGAAACAGACAACCCCATATATGGAAGCGATAAGGACGGCGTGACGCATCTCGCCCCGCCTGCGGCGAAGGCCGCAAGCAGGGCCGGGCAGCACACCCATCGGCCAGAGTGTGCCTGCCGGGCTTTCGCGCCAAATTGTATTCTGGCCGAGAATATGGAGGTACTATGTATTGTACTGATGAAGTGACCGGCCAAGTTGCCGTTGGTTCATGCTGCCAATGCGGATGTGCTCCCTGCTGCTGCCGTGGCCCCCGCGGGCCAATTGGCCCTCCCGGGCCGAGAGGCCCCCAAGGTGTCCAGGGCCCTCAGGGCAACATAGGCCCGATTGGCCCCCAGGGAATTCAAGGGGTGCCCGGTGCCACGGGAGCAACCGGAGCCCAAGGGCCCCAGGGTCTGCAGGGATTACCCGGCGCTACCGGCCCCACCGGGGCAACAGGTGCACAGGGCATCCAAGGCCTGCAGGGTGTCACCGGGCCAACA
>JAJDGX010000271.1 GCA_030265885.1 Ruminococcaceae bacterium OttesenSCG-928-L11
TCCACCAGCTGCTCGTTGCTCATTTCCAGCGAAAAATAAATGGCCTTCTTTTTGGCCTTCTGGGCGACGGCCGTCGCCACGTTCAGCGCAAAGGCCGATTTGCCCATACCGGGCCGGGCCGCCAGCAAAATCAAGTCCGACCGGTTCAGGCCGGTGAGAATCCGATCCAGGTCGGCAAAGCCGGTGGTAATGCCGGTGTATTTGTCCCTGTCCTCGCCGGACAGCCGCTGCAGCTTGTCGTAAATCTCCACCAGCACCGAGTCGATCCGGTGCAGCTTGGCCGTCTCCCTGCCCTGGCGGATGTCGTAGATTTTCTGCTCCGCCGAATCCATGAGAAGCTGGGCGTCCGCCTGTCCCTCCCGGGAGTTGTCGATGATTTCCCTGGCCGCCAAAATCAGGGAGCGGACATAGTACTTCTCCTGCACAATTTTGGCATAGGCCTCCACATTGGCGGTGGAGGGCAAAATCTGAATCAGGTTTGCCAGATAAATCCGGGCATCGGAGTCATTGTCGAACACCCGCTCGCCGATGGCGTGCTCCAGTACGGTGACATGGTCAATGACCTGTCCCCCCGCAAACAGCTGAATCATTATCTCAAACAGCCGGGCGTTTGCCTGGTTGTAGAAGCTTTCCGGCTTCACATAATCCATAACGGCAGAAAGGCAGGATGCGTCTACCAGCACAGCCCCCAGCACCGATTGCTCGGCCTCAAGGTTGAACGGCAAATCCTGCCCGTAAAAATCCGTTGTGGGATAAGATGGTGTCCCCGCCATGTATTTTTATGCTCCTTTTAGAGATGTGCGAGTCCTACGACTCTTCCCCTACCATGACATACACCTTGGCGACAACGCCCTGATACAGCTTTACCTCCGCCGTATAGGTGCCAAACGCCTTGATTTCGCTTTCCAGCGTAATCTTGCGGCGATCCACGTCCACGCCCATTTGCTTTTTCAGTTCATCGGCCACTTCCTTGGCGGTGACAGAGCCGAACAGCTTGCCGCCGTTCCCCGCCTTGCCCATAATTTTCAATGTTTTCTCATTGATTCCGGAGGCCGTCTTTTGGGCGGCGTCCAGTTCGGTCTGTTCCTTGTGGGCCTTGGAGGCCTCCCGGGCCTTCATTTCATTGAGAGCCTGAGGCGTAGCCGCAACGGCAAGCCCCTTTTTAATGAGGAAATTCTTGGCGTACCCGTCGGATACGTTGACCAGATCGCCCTTTTTTCCGCTGCCCTGCACATCCTGCTGCAAAATTACTTTCATTGTATCTCAATCCTTTCGTCGGAGAATGTTCATTTTTGCTGTTTTTGTTCTGTTTGGTAATCCTCCCGCAATATGGCGTAGAACACCGTATCGCAGATGCCCTGGTTGTTCCAGTCGGCTTGCCGCATAGTGCCCTCGCAGCGCATGCCGCACTTGACCATCACCTTGCCGGAGCCCGGGTTGCGGGGGTCGTGCCGCGCCTCGATGCGGTTCACCCCGACCTCCTCAAACAAATATGCCATTACGGCCGCCAGCGCCTCCGAGGTTATCCCCTGCCGCCACCATGGCCGCCCGATGCAGTAGCCGATGTGAGCCATTTCCACCCGGTCATCCCGCTTGACAACGCTCATAGAGCCGATGGGCTCACCGCCGTTGGATTTCAGCGTCACCGCCCATTGATAATAGGCCTTGTCCGCGTATTGAGAAACCCAATCCTCCAGCACCGCCCGGCTGACTCCCTCGTCCGTGTGGGTGGGCCACATCAGATACGTCGTCACCTCCGGGTCTCCGGCCCAGTTTTTAAACATCGCCGGGGCGTCCTCCAATACAAAGGGGCGCAGCAACAGCCGCTCGGTTTCCAGTATCTGTGTTCCCAGATGCTCCATATTCGCGCCATCCTCTCTGCGCAGGTCTATTCCTCCGCCTTTTCCATTTCGGCCAGCGCCTCGCCTGCCGGGCCCGGCTCTACCTTTTCCGGCGGCGCGTTCAAGGCCTCGTAGTAGGCGTCGATGGCCTCCACCACCTGTTTGCGGACGTCCTGCACCGATACATCGGGGAACTGGGCCGCCGCCATGGTGTGGTGGCCGCCGCCGCCCAGGCTCTCCATAATCACCTGCACGTTGACCTCGCCCATGGAGCGGGCCGACGCGTTCACCACCTGGTTGAGGGACGACACCACAAAGGATGCCTGCACGCCGTTGATGGTCATCAGCTCGTCGGCCACCTGGGCCCCAATGACCTTGACATCGGGAAATTCCTCTTCT
>JAJDGX010000272.1 GCA_030265885.1 Ruminococcaceae bacterium OttesenSCG-928-L11
TCCGAATCCAAAGTCATCGATCGAGGCTTTTGCCTCCCCCAGTGAATGGTATGCCTCCGAATCCGGGTTTTGCAGCACCGCCATCAGGTCGTCCGGCCCCGCATTTTGGAGTATGCTGTCTGTGGCGCGTTGTGGGGCGGAATCTGAGGAAGCCGACTGGGGCTGCTTTGGGGAGACACTGCTTCCGGCGGGTTTTTCACGGACGCTTTGCTGCGCGGATGAAGGCTCTTCCGCGCTTTCCCGCTCCGAGGATGTCTCCTCTCTGACCTGATCCAGCAACCCCGCCACCTGACACCCGTTCAGCAGCAAGCAGGCGCAGCATATCATGGCAATCCATTTTTGACGCATGGCAAATCCTCCCTTCTCTCTGCTCTGTTTTATCCGTCAAAGGGGACATGTGCCGCCGCCAGATAGACCGGATTATCCCCACTTCGATCCAGCAGCAGGTAGTCGGTATCGCCATCTGTAGAAATTTCCAGCAGCAAGATATCGTCAGCCTGCCAGGCGCGGGCCAGCTCGCTCCATACCCCGTCGCCCTTGCCGAACATGAGCACCATGCGGTACGCCTGCTGCTCTGCGGAGTAGCGCCAGGAGGTTCGCAGCCGCTCCGCCGGCACTGGTACAAATTTGTGGATGGATTCCTCCACAATTTCCCGTGGCACCCAAAACTCTTTGCCGTCCATGGCCATATCGTGGAAGTCGATCTCCGGGTGATGCTCCGCCAGATAGACCAGCTCAAAATCGTAGAATTCATAGTATTCAAGCAGCGTTTCGGGGTCCATCTGTTCGGGTGAGGTCCAGGTTTGGCTGTCCAGTCCGAGGCGCCGAGCAGGCCAAAAATACTGATCCATCAAATCCAGGCGCGATTCGTCGGTGAGCTCCAGCACGCTCATGCCGTCCAGACGCCCGGTGCCGATTGCCTGCGAAAGAACATCCATCACGGCTTGATCAAGCTGCAAATCGCCTGCGCCGCCGCCCATGACAGGTTCAAAGTAGTAAAAGTTTTCCCCTGCATGCATGCCGATCGCAGAGACTCTCCCAGTCGTGATGCCGATTCTCTCCAGGTGAACCTCCAGACAATCGGCGTAAGACTTCCAGCTACCGGACGTTTCCAATCCTGTATCGAAAAACTGGACGCGGCAGCTGCCGTTTTCTTCCAGCGTCATCCGGGCCTTGATCTGTTTTGTCTCATAATCGTAGGAAGTCCATTCGCCTGCAGCGCCGGGAATCTCGGCACTATTGCAATAAAGAGGCGGATCGAAAGCAGACGCTTCCTCGGGCTCAAATAACAGGGCGGCGTTTTGATAGAATTGTCTGCTTTCGCTGTGGTAGGAATAGATGTGCTTCCACGAGTCAGCCGCCTCGGAGAAGTAAATTTCCGTTTCAAACACAAATCGCATCCCCGCTGTCGTAAACACAAAGGCTTTAAGCTCAAAGCTTTTCACATCGCCCGGTACAAATAAATCGCGTGCTCCGCCCCAGCGCTTAAATTCCTCTTCCATCTGCCGCGCCGAGGTGCCGGCCGCCTCAAGAGCGGACTCCATCTCCACAACAGTGTCCTGCCGGATGTCATAGACAAATCCTGCCACCTCGCCGTCGGTGC
This sequence comes from Ruminococcaceae bacterium OttesenSCG-928-L11, assembly GCA_030265885.1. Taxonomy (GTDB): domain Bacteria; phylum Bacillota; class Clostridia; order Oscillospirales; family Ruminococcaceae; genus WRAV01. The sequence goes on from JAJDGX010000272.1 coordinate 1,604, forward strand.
CATAGGTGGGGAAATAAAGGCTGGTCATCACAATCTGCACATATTGATCGTCCACAAACGGCCAGGTTTTGATTTCACAGTGATAGTCGTCCGGGTGGCCACCCAAATATTCGCTATAATCGGCGGCAAATTCCATAATGCTTTGGTTGATCCTCTCCACTGCCTGCGAGCCCGCCGCCTCAATTTGCGGGATCTCGATGATATCGCCGTGCTCGTAAGACTGCACCAGCATGGCAATTCCGGTGCTGCGGGGCACAGAAGGAGCGCCCCCGGAGCTTGGACGGGATACCGATGGCGCAGCGCCGGAGCCCCCGCTGGTGGCGGATGACGCGCTGGCCTCACGCTCCGCCTGCACCTGCTCCAGCAGCTCCAGTGCCTGGCACCCGCCCAGAAGCAAAGCAAGCAAGCAGCACAGCGCCGATACCAGCATATTTTTTTTCACTTTGCCACGCCTCCTTTAACCCATGCTCAGCGGTGCATAGGAATCGGTGAGCACATCGTACTCGTAGGCTTCCCAATTTTCCACATCCACCGCAAAGTGGCGCTCCCGGACAAAATGGCCGTCGTGATCCGTTCCCAGCGCGGCGGTATAGCAGAGGCGCCCACCCAGGAACACACGCTCCAT
>JAJDGX010000273.1 GCA_030265885.1 Ruminococcaceae bacterium OttesenSCG-928-L11
TCCCCCATTTGAAACTTTTTCTTTCCAAGCAATTTATTCTATGTTATACTAAAATTTACAGAGAAAATACTTGCATCAATGTGCGGAAATTTGACTATTTTTAACAAATTATGTAATATTTTCCAATTTATGGCAAGAAGATATTGCGATTTTCATCAACAAGGAGCGTTTGAGGAGGAGAGGTAGCGTGGACGGAAACATTCAACGCATTTTTACCACAGAGAATTGTACAGGCTGCAACCGGTGTATCTCGGCCTGCACAGTTTCGGATGCCAACGTAGCGGTTATGGAAAACGGCCGCAACAAAATTCACATCGACCCCAACCACTGCATCAACTGCGGTAAATGCATCGAGGCGTGCCCCCACGATGCCCGGGATTTTATCGATGACACCGACGCCTTTCTGGCGGCCCTTTCCCGCGGGGAGGAGGTTTCGGCGCTGGTGGCGCCTGCTGTCCGCTCCAATTTTCCGGACTATGAGCGGCTGCTGGGTACGCTGAAGGAGCTGGGGTGCAGAAGCATCTACGATACCTCCTTTGGCGCGGATATCACCACCTGGGCCTATGTAAGGGCGATGCAGGCGTCCAAGGCGACGGGGCTGATTTCGCAGCCGTGCCCTGCGGTTGTCAATTACATAGAAAAGCACAATCCCAGCCTGATTCCCACGCTGGTACCCATTCACAGCCCAGCTATGTGCGCGGCGGTGTATATGCGCAAGTACGCCGGAATCACGGGGAAAATTGCCTTTATTTCGCCGTGTATCGCCAAAAAGGATGAGTTTGACGACCCCAATACCGGCAACATGGTGCAGTTCAATGTGACGTTCCAAAAGCTGAGCAAGGCGCTGCGGGCAATGGGCAGGGACTATCGCCAAGCCAAGGCGGCAGGCTTTGACAATGACCGCCACGGGCTGGGATCCATTTACCCTATGCCGGGCGGGCTGAAGCAAAATGTGCACTGTGTGCTGCCGGATGCCTGGGTGTTCCAGGTGGAAGGCCAGCCGGAGGTGCGGGATTTTCTGGATGAATACGGCGCGGAGTTGAAGGCCCGGCGAAACATCCCCTTTTTGGTGGATATTCTCAACTGTGGCAAGGGGTGCAACATGGGCACCGGCGCCATTGCCAGCGGGCAACATGCCCTGCAGGTGGATAAAAGCATGTATCAGGCCAAGCAGGAGGCCGCCGACAAGCGCGGCAAGCTGCCGCTGGGGAAAAAGTCGGCGGCGGACGCGGCCTTTGCCCGGTTTGACAAGACACTCCGGCTGGAGGACTTTGGGAGGCGGTACACCAACAAGTTTGTACAGCCGCCGGTGGTACAGCCCCAGAAGCTGGAATTTGCGTACCAATCCCTGTACAAGCACACCGCCGAGGAGCGCCGGGTGGATTGCTGCTCCTGCGGATTCAGCACCTGTGAGGAGATGGCGCAGGCCATTGCAAAGGGGATCAATCACCCCGAAAACTGTGTGGAATATCACCGCAGCATCCTGAACAGCCAGAAGCAGGAAATGCAGGATATCATGGAGAAGCAACAATCCATGGCGGAGGATTTGCGGGTAAATGTGGAGACCATCTTCAACGAGTTGTCGGAAAATACCGCCAAAAGTGAGGAGACGGCGGCGATTGTTCACCGGATTAACTCGGAGGTGGAGGGGATGACGGAGATCGCCGTCCGCCTGCAGAATATGATGAATATTCTCAATGAAAAGCTGCATGGCTATGTGGATATGGGCGGGCGCATTGTGGATATTTCGACGATGACGAAGCTGCTGTCGATGAATGCATCGGTGGAGGCGGCCCACGCCCACACCCAGGGGAAGGGCTTTTCTATTGTGGCGGAGCAGATGAAGGTGTTGTCTGACCAAAGCGGGGAATCGGCCCGGGAGATTTTGGCCAGCAATGAGCAGGTGTTCCCGCTGCTGGATGAGGTGCGGGAAATCAGCGATAGCCTGAATAGCCGGGCCGAGGTGATTGCGGAGTCGACCAACGAGATTCTCCACGCCATCAACGACATCACCGACGCCGAACAGCGCATCACCCTGACCGCATCCAACCTGGTCAACACAGAAGCAAACTAAAAGAAAAAACTGCACACCACCCACAACCCCCCGCACACCGCAGGTCGTGCGGAGAGTTCCGGCCATGCTATTGGCGGCAAATGCCCTTATAGCATCGCTGGCAGTGCAAAGCAACCGGCGGCATAGGCACCAAGCCCACGGCTG
>JAJDGX010000274.1 GCA_030265885.1 Ruminococcaceae bacterium OttesenSCG-928-L11
TGCATCCTGCCGGCGGGCCAACTCCACCAGGGCGCACATATGGCTCTCCCCCTCGATGAACAGCGCTGTCAGGCCGTTGGCATGTGTCATGTCGTAGGCATTCCAGAGGGCTTGCAGGGCGGCGTCTGTGTTCCCCAGATGGTAGTAGCCGATGGCAAGTATGAGAAACAGGGAGATGCGGTCGTGAAAGATGCCGCCGGTCAAATACAGCCCCACGGGATATTCCAGCATGCCGACCAGCCGGGCATATTCCCCGGTGCAGATCAGGTAATTGGCATAGACAATGATGATTCGCCCCTGGGACAAAACGGGCTTGTCCGACTGTGCCTGCTGCAAAAAGCTTCGGGGGACGCGGTTGCAGTCGTGAAGCTTGATGTGGTACCAGGCCAGCGCCGTGTCGTGGATTTCCTTGAGCACGCCGATGCTGTATCTTCCGGCGTACGCCCCCATGCTTTGCAGCTGCCGCGTCATCTCGCCCAGGTTCCCCTCCAGAAAGCCGACGCGGGCCAGGATGAGATAGGCGTTGCACACCACATCGTGCTGGGCGTGGGGCTCCGCCATATAAATGGCCCGATACGCATGCTGTCGGGCATCGGCCAATCGGTGGGTCAGATAGGCGGCCTCGGCTGAAAACAGATGCTCGATGCCGCTCATTCCGCCGCACAGCGCCTTGCTTGCCCAGGGGATGCCGAAATGCACCGCCCGCTCCATTCGCTCCAGCGCGCCGGGCCGGTTGTCGGACATGGAAAAGTTGTGGTTGTTCTGTATCAGCAGGCCCCGCTTGTTTTGCAGATTTGTGCCGTTTGGCAGGTAGGCCGCCGCCTTCTTGTAGTAGTCACCGAAATCCTCCCGGCAGCGCATCATGTGCAGGGCGCCAATCATGGCGTAGACATCGCCCAAAAGCTCCAGCGAGGGGGAGGTGTTGTCGGCCAGCAGCCGCTGCTCCAGCGCCTGAAACAGGCGCTCCGCCTTGTCCAGCTCCATTGTGTTCAGGTAGATCAACGCGCGGAAATAATCGGCCATCGGGTGCTCCCTGACCTCATCCGGCGTCAGCAAATCGAGGTGCTCCAGGAAAAACGCCCCATTCTCCGGCTTGATGCCGTAGGCCTGGGTGCCGTGCTGCAGCCGGAGAAAATCCCGGATAGCGCCCAGCATTGCAATGTGCTCCCCGCATTTGCGATAGCAGCTGATGGCGTCGATGTATCGGCCCGCCCCGGCGTAGTATTCCGCTGCCTGCCGCCACAGCTGCTTCTGTTCCTCTGCGGTTAGCAGGTACTGCTTTGTCTGCAAAAAGACACGGTACAGATAGTGGAGGAAATATCGATCCAAGGACGGCTCCCAGATGAGAAACGGGTGTGTCTCCAGCAGCTTTAGCTCGGCGGGCTCCCCATCGTATACGCCGACAGTAAAGTTTTGGGTAAATGCATCCAGCATGGACAGCTTCACAAGCAGCTTTTGCAGCTTATCGTCGTATGCCGAAAAAAAGCGCTCCTCAAACAGCAGAGAGATGACATGGTGGTTCACATGCTCCCCCTGCAAAAACAAATCCGGCAGCCGGTCACTTTGGGAAACAAGCAGGTGCAGCGCGAGGGGCCAGCCCTCCGTATAGCGCTCCACCGCATCCAATTCGCCGGGATCCAGAACAATATCGTAGAGCCCGTACAGCTGACGGATTTCATTCCTGGTAAAGCGGAGATCGTCTGTCAGCAAAAGCGAGCATCGGTTGCTGATGAAAGCCACCGAATCTGTGCTGCCCAGTATATTGGATATCAGCACAAGGGAAAATCCGTCCAGATCCGCCGCTGTCAGCATACGGACAAACCCGCTCACCTGGCGGTTGTGGATTTCGCCGTAATCGTCGAACACCCAGATCACCCGGCTGTGTCCGCAGAGATTGTCCTTGAGCAGCTGGGCGAAAACCGCAAAGCTGGAAACATCGTCGGGAAATTCCAGCATGTGGAGCGATTCTGTCAGCTGAGGGCATTCCCGCCGCAGGGCCCGCAGCAGATGATCCCAAAAGTGGCTGGGCAGATTGTCGAGGGCACCGAGACGCAGCCACAAAACCCGTGCGTCGCAGTCCGCGATGTAATCAGCCATCGCCTGTGTTTTGCCGTACCCGGGGCCGGCCAGCATAACGAGCAGCCGGTGCTGCAGGCCCTCGTCAATCAGCGAGC
>JAJDGX010000275.1 GCA_030265885.1 Ruminococcaceae bacterium OttesenSCG-928-L11
GTGCCTTCCCCCACGCCATCGAGCCTCAATACCCCGGCGCTCTGGAAACCATCGTCGATATCACCGCCTGCTGGGACGACGACAAGCTTTTTGCCAACCGCGATGCCATTGTCTCGCTGTCCCGCAGCTGCTCCCGCTGCCACGAATACTGCTGCCGGTATCTGGGGGCCGCCGCTTCTCTGGCGGGGGATACCTATCGCATTGCGTTGGAATGCCTCAATTCCCAGAAGCTGGCAGGCTACTGCAAGCGCCTGATCGAGCGGGAGTTGAAGCCGGTTCGGGAGGGCGGCGGCCGGGAGCGCATCCGGGTATTTTCCGCTGTGACCAATGAGGGCGTCGTCGCCTTTACCGACAGCATCAAGCAGCTTGGCCAGCGGTTGTACCTCATCAACGACGAGTATGGGGCGGTGTCCCGGGTGGTGCTGCAAACCCTTCGCACCGCCGCCCTGGCCGCCGGATATGACATTCTCTGCGGCTATTGTCCACTCAGCCCCTTTGAGAAGCTGGAGTACCTGTTTATCCCGGAAACCGGCGCCGGCTTTGTCACCTCCAACCACTTCCACGATTTCAGCCTGCTGCTCGACCCCTATCGCATTGTCAACTACAAGCGGTTTACCGATATGGAACAGCTGCGGGAAAAACGCAAGCGCCTTAATTTTAACAAGAAAGCCGCCGCCCAGATGATAGCCCAGGCACAGGGGCTGATTCAGGATGCCAAGATCCTTCATGATGATTTGGAGGCGTATTATGTGCAGGCCACCGATTTTGAAAAGGTGGAGACACTGACTCAATCGGTGCTGCGGCGCATCGACGCTCTCTGCGCCCGTTAGCGCCTTCCACGGCCCGTTTCCGGCGGAGATTCTGTCCGGAAACAGGCTGTTTTTCCGCATTGATTTTCCTCTGTCAGCCATGCCCTTCTTTTTTCAAATTTCCTGTTCCCCCGCTTTTCATTCTGTGGTACAATGGAGCCATCGTTCCATACCAATTTGACAAGGGGGAGCACTGTTATGAAATGTGCGGTTTTTCACGGCATCCACGATATTCGTATTGAAGAGCATCCTGTACCGGTTCCCGGCCCGGGCGAAGCCCTGATTCGGGTTAAGGCCTGCGGTGTGTGCGGCACGGATGTCCACATCTATGAGGGGGACAAGGGCGCGGCGGATACCACACCGCCCACCATTCTGGGCCATGAATTTGCCGGTGTGGTAGAGTCTGTAGGCCCCGGTGTAACGGAGTTTCAGGCGGGAGACCGAGTCTGCGTGGATCCCAATCAGCTCTGTGGCACCTGCTATTACTGCAAAAGCGGCATCGGCCACTATTGCACCGGTATGACCGGCATTGGCACCACAACCAACGGCGGCTTTGCCGAATATTGCGCGGTTCCCGTGTCTCAGCTGTACCGACTGGCGGATCACACCACCTTTGCCCAGGGTGCCATGACGGAGCCTCTGGCCTGCTGCCTCCACGGCATTGATTTGTGTGAAATAAAGCCCGGTGCCACTGTGGCGGTCATCGGTGGCGGCATGATAGGCCTTTTGATGCTGCAGCTGGCGGGACTGTCCGGCGCGGCCACCCGGATTCTCATTGAGCCCGTGGCGGCCAAGCGGGCCACAGGCGCCGCTTTGGGCGCGGATCTCTGCATTGACCCCTTCCAGGAGAATCCGGCGGAGGTTTTGGCCAAAAATGGCATTCACCGGGTGGACACTGTCATCGAATGCGCGGGCCTTCCCTCCACAGTTGCCCAGGCCATTGACATTGCCGGTAATTATTCCGTTGTTATGCTGTTTGGTCTGACAAAGCCGGATGACACTGTCGCCATCAAGCCGTTTACCCTGTTCCAGAAGGAAATTACCCTCAAGGCGTCGTTTATCAACCCCTACACTCAGCAGCGGGCTCTGAACCTGATCAACGCCGGGCGCGTCGACGTCACCTCCATGGTGTGTGACCCGGTGGGGCTGGACAAGCTGCCCGCTGTTCTCTCCGACCCTGCCCTGCGCGCCAAGGGTAAGTACATCGTAACAACTGACTAACCTGAACAGAAACACCCCCCCCCGCCTGAATCAGGCGGGGGGGGTCGTTTGCAGGCGTTTTCCCGGCTTGCATATTATCCCTCTTTGCAGGCAAAATAATAAGCATACTCTTGTTCGAAAGGGGGAAATCGG
>JAJDGX010000277.1 GCA_030265885.1 Ruminococcaceae bacterium OttesenSCG-928-L11
ATCAATTTCATCACCCCAACACTGCCAAGGCAAAAGCAATTGTTGAAAACAAATTACAGCCACAATGAAAGTATATACTAACAGATATATTTTTCTTCTTATAGCTGATATATGCAACCGGTAAAAAGGCTAATATACGAAAAATATTGTTGAAGGGCAACCAAAAATGATAGAAAGAGAACAATATCGTTATTAGCACTGGTTTGATTGTACCTTGTATTTTGTAATGAGATGTCAAATAGCCTCTGAAATACAACTCTTCTGCAATCGGTCCAATCAACACGTTAAAAATTCCATAGTACACGCAAGTGAATAATAGTATTGGTCTAGAGAAAGATTTCAAATACTCATAATTTGTCCAGTCAAATCCTATTGGCAAATGGTTAAGTAAAGCGGCCCTCACTTCGGCAAAAATACGATTTTCGATAGGGGCTACAAACGCAGATAATAGTCCAGCGACCCCAACGAATGCAAGCGCGATTATCAATACTTGCCATGTGGGCATTTTTACCTGTCCACACATCGCGCTTTCAAAGGAATAAACGCCAGTTTCCTTTTTGCTGGCATATAAAAGCATTCCTATCTCCATGGGAACCAAAACCACAGTGCCCAAAACACAAAACAACAGCAGATGCGGAATATGGCAAAACTGGCCTAACAACAGGTAGAGTGAAGAAAAAACAATCGTGGGTATAAAAACCATCACCAAGAGTCGTTTAGTATTTATTGTGTTTGTCATAAATGCACCTATTCAAACCTCACTTTGCCAGTTCACCTTTTATTTGAAAAGCCATCTATCACTTCAAACAAGCTTTTCCTAACATCGGTATCATAGATGCCGCCATGATAGCAAATTATTTTTTCAATATCATAGCGCATAAGACGTTTCACAGAATCCTGCGCATCTTGCGCATTTAATAAAAATTGCGGCATTGCCATACACAATTTCCCGTTTTCTACCACCAAAGCGTCTCCCGCTATAAGAGTTTTTTCATTTCTGACATATAGCGAGATATGACCTGGCATATGCCCCTTGGTATCCACAACATCAACGCCGCCGCACCAAGAAAATGTATCTCCACAATTTATTTCTGTTATGTTGTCTACAGATTTTATTGAGGCAATAAAATCTTGAAACGCTTTGCCGCCCTCTTTTTCGCCTTCAGGCAATGAATCTTGGATTGCTTCTGCTTGCAGTAAACGCAAGGATTTACTTTTCCCTGTTATATACGGCGCTTCTTCTTTAGAACATAGTATTTCCACAGATGGGTATCGCTCTTTTATCTCGCTCAATGCGCCCATATGGTCATGGTCATGATGCGTTATAATAATTTTTGTTAGCTGCGCAAGCGACATATTCAGTTTGTTCATTGCACCCTCAATTTTCGCCATGAAGTTCGGGTAACCACAATCAACCAAAATTAGTTCACTATCATCTTTCAGAATTACAGGATAAACTGTAAAACTCGATTCGCCCATTTCAGCCATCTGAAAATCTATCGGTAGCACAATTACACTATTCACAATATCAACTCCTGTTCAAAATATAAATTGCGATACGATTGTGCGTCGAGTGGCCCCTAATCAAAACAACCGTTTCCCGTCAGAAATCGAGATATCCAATTCCTTGGCGATATTCCCTTGCTTAAATGGAGTGACCTTCTCGACCACGCCGTCGCGCTGGAAGAATGAGCCTGTTCCCTTAAACCAAAAGGTGATGCCCGCCGCCTTACATTGCTCCCGAATGTCCAATACCCAATCATAATTGCAGACCCGCGTGTCTCGTCCGCTTTCGCCGGATACGGTAACATGGTCAATGCCGCCGAGATATGGAGACAGGTCAATTGGTTCTAATAACGGCGATGCAGCCACGAACCGCCGCTTGATGGGGTAGGATAAAAACAGCGGCAACCGGGAATCAGCAAGCGCTTGATTTTCTACCGTGCATCCGATATTCACATTATCGTAGCCCTCGCCCCAGTCGGCTGGGAGCGAAACCGGAAAGCGGTCAATCCGTTTGGTCAAAATCAAAAAGTCAATGTCCTGCCGCTCCTTTATCATCGCCCACACATCACTGCGCCACGCATCGGATTCCGGCAGAAAGAAGTCTCCCTATCCCTTTTCCTTGGTGCGCTTTATCTA
>JAJDGX010000278.1 GCA_030265885.1 Ruminococcaceae bacterium OttesenSCG-928-L11
ACGCCGTAGTGCCATTGAGACGGTGCAGCTTTTTCCCGGCGTTTTCCGCGATGATTCGGGCCACCGTGGTTTTGCCGACCCCTGACGGGCCATAAAAAATCATATTGGGAATCTGGCCGCTGTTTACAATCCGGCGCAGCACCGACCCCTCATTGAGCAAATGCTTTTGTCCGACCACATCCTCCAGTTGCCTGGGGCGCAGCCTGTCTGCCAAGGGTGTGGACATTCCACGATCCTCCTGTTATCTTCTACAATTGCCCGACACAGGGCATCCCGGGCCTCAGCCTTCCTTCATGGCGGAGCCAATTTCGCGGATATAGGTGACAGCCTCGGTCTCCTCCCGGGACAGGGCCGGCTCCAGCGACGCCGCGCTTCGGTACAGGGCCTGTCGGGTCTTGGTCAAATCCCCGCTGTCCGGCTCCCTCCACACATGATCCAGGACATCCCCCTCCTGCTCCAGCACTACATAATCAATGCGGGGATATATCCCGGCGATCGCTTCCTGCACGGCCGCAAGCGGTTTCCCGCTCAGGGACTCATAAAAGGCCGGGTTGGCGGTCAGCCACACCGTGTGTACATGCTGAACTGTCCGGTACAGGTTCAGTCCCTCTGTGCTTTCCAGTTCCAGCAGCGCGAGATCACCCGCCGCAAACTCCGCTATTTCCGCCTCCCCTGTCTGCAGAGCCTGCGCTCTTGCCGCCGCATCCAGTTCGACCTGCACAAAGGAGCCCGCCTTGTCATAGGCGTACCAGCGGGTATAGGAATCCCCGTTCATCAGAAGCGTGGGGATGGTTTCGGGAATGGGGGCATCGTCCCCGTCGATGATGGCTCCCGCAAAGCTGGTGTAGTCGTACAGGTTGACGTCGGACACCAGCACGTCGGAGCCCAGATAGAACGCCGCCACGGGAACCGCGCCCTTTGTGCGCATCTCCGCCCGCACATAGGACATTACCTTCTCCGAGTTTACCGACATGGTAAAGTGATTGTAGCCGGTGTACAAAAACGGCCGGGACAGCGGGCGAAACGCATCACACCAGGTGCGGTAATCCTCCCCGTCCAAAAAGGCAAAGTGCACACCCTCGTCCGACAAATCCCGCAGAATGTATTCCGTCTCCCTTACCAGATAGGCCCCGCCTGTCTGCCGCTCCAGATCCTGGGCAAAGGCTTCAGCGGCCGCCTTTACCGTTTCGTCCACGCCGTGCTCCACCAAAATGTAGGACGCGTCCTCCCGGGGAGAATCCAGCGGTATGGCTATTTCACTCAGTTCCACGGTAGCTGCGGGCTCCACCGATGCCGACTGCGTGCATCCCGTCAGGCACAAAACAGCCAGCAGTCCCCACATAAGCCGACTTCTCCATCGCTTCAGGATGTCCTCCCCCTTTCCTCACTGTTGCAATCACAAACAGTATACCAGATTCCGCCTTGTATTTCCATCAATGATCCCAATCATCTCCCTTGGATTTTTCGCGGCGCGCACACCTTGCCCTCCCGCTGTTTTCATCCGGTGGAAACTGGCTCCCCAGCCGCTGTCCGCCGCTTTTCCCCTTGTAATTGCGGGCAGATTCATGTACAATATACTGTATTGCGCCGCGCCTGTCGGGACAAGCAGAACACGGCGATACGGCAAATGTTTCAGTGGACAATACCCCACCGCTTATACAACCGATACATATAGGAAAGGGATGGATACATGTACAACGATATGATGGATACCATTGGATTTGTTGAGGGCACCGACGCGGAGGTCGGCCTTGCCATGCGCAGCGAGCTGCTTCGCCAGCGCCGCAACCTGGAGCTGATTGCAAGCGAAAACATCGTCTCCCCCGCCGTAATGGCGGCGGCAGGCAGCGTGCTGACGAATAAATACGCCGAGGGCTACTCCGGCAAGCGGTATTACGGCGGCTGCCAGAGCGTGGATATTGTGGAAAACATCGCCGTAGAGCGGGCAAAGAAGCTGTTTGGTGCCGGGTATGCCAATGTGCAGCCCCACTCCGGTGCCCAGGCAAACGAGGCCGTATACATGGCCCTGGTGGAGCACGGTGACACTGTGCTGGGCATGAACCTTGCCCAGGGCGGCCACCTGACTCACGGCTCCCCTGTCAACTTTTCCGGCCGCAACTACAACATCGTCCCCTACGGCG
>JAJDGX010000279.1 GCA_030265885.1 Ruminococcaceae bacterium OttesenSCG-928-L11
CACAGAAATCGCCGCCCCCAGACTGGCGCCGTTGGCCACTCCGACAATATCCGGAGAGGCCAACGGATTGCGAAACACAATCTGATAAACCGAGCCGGCAAGGCCCAACCCAATCCCGGCCATCAGGGCCATGACAGTGCGGGGGATGCGCAGGGTAAACAGGACAGTGCGGGTCATTTCCCCCACCTCTTTCCCCCGCAGCAGGGCGGCCAGGTCGGACAGGGGGATGGGATATTTGCCGACACAGACAGAGAGAAGGGCCGCTGCGGCGACGAGAATTGCACCAAGCAGCAATAGGGGGCGAACGCGCCTTTCGTCTTTTTCCATGTCTATTTCCCGATGAGCGCCGTGTCGATGGAGGCGCGGTAAAAATCCCGGTAGAAGGCGGTCACATCCTCCTCCAGCATCTGGTGGGAGTACAAATCCTCGTGAAGGACATTGAGAAGCCAGCGGATGCCGAGAATGCAGGAGGTGGTGGGGGAATCCCACGCCTCAAAGGCGGTGGGCATCTGGTACACCGCGCCGTTTGCCACGGCAGTCACAGCGGCCAATTGGGGGTCAGCCAGCACATCCTCCTTGCTGTAGCCTGCCTCGGAGGGCAGAACGATGACGTCGGGGTTCAGGGCCAGAATTTGCTCGTAGGAAACCTCAGTCCAGCTGTCTCCCTCCAGCTGTCCGGCGGCATTGACCCCGCCAGCCGCCTCCATCAGGCCGGATTGATACATCCCCCCCGGCGCCGTGGTCAAATAGGAACTGTTGCCGCCCATGTAAACCCGGGGTTTGTCGGCAGCCTGTGCGACAAGAGCCGCCGTCTCCGCCAGCTTATCCTCGTAGTATTGCAGCAGGCGGTCGGCCTCCTGCTCCGCGCCGGCGGCACGACCGATGAGGGCTATCATCTCCATCAGCCCCTGGCGGCTTTCCGGGTTGACCAAAAGCACGGGGACACCCATGTCGCTGAGGGTGTTGGCGCTGTCGGCCAGCCGCTTGGGCAGAATAACCAGATCCGGATCCAGGGCGAGACAGCCCTCCAGATTGAACTCCTTGGCGGTGCCCACATTGGGGAGAGACAGCATTTGCGGCGCCGCCAGCTTGTAGATGGGGCGGGATTCCGCCTTGGCCTCGATGCCAGCCAGCTTATCCTCCAGCCCCAAGGCAATGCAGGCGGAGGTGGAGATGTAGTAGCCGCTGACAATGGTTTCCGCCGGGCTCTCCAGCCGCACCTCTCTGCCGGCCTGATCCGTGAGAATAAGGGCGGAGGCATCCTCCCGGTCGGCCGCCGGGGCAGGGGTCACCTCGGCGACGGCGGACACTGCCTCGGTTGCCGAGGAAGAGGCCTCCGACCGGGAACCCTGTTGGGAACCGCCACATGCGGTGACAGCCGCCAAAGTCATTGCCAAAGCCAGCCCAAGCGCCATACCTTTTACCTGTTTCATTTCCGATTTTCCTTTCTACACCGCATCACGAACGGATAATGGTTACGAGTGTAGCGACCATTTTCGTTGTTGTCAAGGGGCATAACGCTCCCCAAACCCGCTCCTCGCAACGCTTAAGTCGGGAAAATCCACATTATTTTAAGTTTCCGACCCAAAATCCTGTTGCAAAAGCCCCGGATAGCGGGTTTTCGCCAGGGTGACGGCGTAGGCCTCCACCTGCTGTTGCAGGGCCTGAAACTGATCCACATACTCCCGGGCAAAGGGCGTCAGTTGGGAGCCTCCACCGCCGTCGCCGCCCACCGACCGCGTGAGCAGCGGCTGCCCGAGAGAGGCCTCGGCGCGCTTTACAATTTGCAGCGCCTTGCGGTAGGACATTCCCATCTCCTTGGCGGCCCGGTGAAGGGAGCCCAGCTGATCGGTCAGATGCAGCAGCCGGGAGACACCGGTGCCAAAAACCAATTCCCCGCCGCGCCGCAGACGAATGCGCACCGACCACTCGGTGCCTGTGTGGTTGTGTTCCCCCACAAAAACTCCCCCTTTTATGCAGGATTGTCGGGATGCCCCTGTACCCCATCCCGGCCATTTCCTCCATTTTAGCGGACACAGCGGCAAAAGGCAAGGCGACCTGTCGGCTGCATCGATTGACAGACGGCTCCCCAGACTGTTATG
>JAJDGX010000028.1 GCA_030265885.1 Ruminococcaceae bacterium OttesenSCG-928-L11
GAACCAAAAGCCAGCGGGCGGACGGGGCAAAGGGTGACGGTAAAAGGACACGGAGCATCGATGCACGTACAGCACCCACGGTCGTAGTCTTGACCGGGGGTGCGTCTTGTTTTGGCCTGGTGTATGGCGGCAGCCACGAAGGGACTGTGGGATTCTTAAGGGGGTCACACCCCCTTAAGCGGGGCAAGGGCGGAGCCCTTCAAAATGCGCCGCAGGCACCAAAGACCAGGCACCAAATAAAAAGGAAAAACCGCCTGTCAGCGGCGGTTGTGCCATATCATTGCTGGGGGTGAGCATCGGGGGGGGGGGGGAGGCCTTTTTTGGCGGCATCCAGGCAGCCGTGTTTTTTCAGGTGCTGCTTGGCCCGACCGAGCAGCAGCTTATCGTTGGCGTAGGTGAGAAATTTGTGGCACTGGCTGAGATCGACCCAGCGCAGGGCACTGATCTCCTCCTCCTGCATTTTGGTGTGGGAATCGCTGGCGAAGCCGAGAAAATAGACCACATCCTTGCTGACGCCGGGCCGGGGGAAATAGGAGACCTGCTCCCGAAAGCCCTCCAGCAGGCGGATGGAAAGGCCGGTTTCCTCCTTTACCTCTCGCAGCGCGGTTTCTACCTCGGTCTCCTGGTTTTCCACATGTCCCTTGGGAAACGACCAGTGACCGCCCATTCTGTGCTTAATAATCAGAAGCTGGATCCGGCGTTCCTTGACCCGATACACCAGAGCCCCACACGATTTTTCCTTTGTCAATGTCATGCCAATAACTCCTCGCTTCATGCCGGCAAGCCGCCAAACCGGATACCGCCCGGGCATCCGTTGTTCGCGGTGACTTTCTGCCGACAACACTTTCCTCATGATACTATAGCACTTTTTTTGCTAAAAGTAAATGCGGGATCCCTCAGGAAAAGTCTGCAGCTGGGCGAAATTCATTGCATACCTGTTATTATCCTGTTTTTTACCTTGAAAAATCGCGGTAAAATCGGTATAATTATTGCTTGATGGAATTCAGCCGCGCCGAACCTTTCGGTACTGTGCGGCCAATGGAGGTAAGGCGAATGGCCGATCAGAAGAAAATGGTGGAAGCGGTAACTTCCATGGACGTGGATTTTGCCAAATGGTACACGGATATTGTGGTGAAGGCCGAGCTGGCGGATTATTCTCCGGTGCGGGGCTGCATCATTTTCCGGCCGTACGGCTACGCCATTTGGGAAAACATTCAAAAAATTCTGGACAAGAAATTTAAAGATACCGGCCACGAAAACGTATATATGCCCATGCTTATTCCGGAAAGCCTACTGCAAAAGGAAAAGGATCACGTGGAGGGCTTTGCGCCGGAGGTTGCCTGGGTGACACATGGCGGCAGCGAGCAGCTGACAGAGCGGCTGTGTGTCCGCCCCACATCGGAGACCCTGTTCTGCGAGCATTACGCCAATATTGTCCATTCCTACCGGGATTTGCCCAAGCTGTACAACCAGTGGTGCTCTGTAATGCGGTGGGAGAAAACCACCCGCCCCTTCCTGCGCACCTCCGAGTTTCTGTGGCAGGAGGGTCATACCCTGCACGAAACAGCTGAGGAGGCCATCGCAGAGACCGAGCGGATGCTGGGCGTCTACGCCGACCTGTGCGAGAATCACCTGGCTATCCCCGTGCTGAAGGGCATCAAAACCGACAAGGAAAAATTTGCGGGTGCGGAATCCACCTACACCATTGAGGCCATGATGCACGACGGCAAGGCCCTGCAAAGCGGCACCTCTCACTACTTCGGGGATGGCTTTGCCAAGGCGTTTGACATCACCTTCCAGGGACGGGACAACACCCAGCAGCATCCCCACCAGACCTCCTGGGGGGCATCTACCCGCCTGATTGGCGCGCTGATTATGACCCATGGCGACAACAACGGCCTGGTGCTTCCCCCCGATGTAGCACCGGTGCAGATTGTCATCATCCCCGTCGCCCAGCACAAGGAGGGCGTGCTGGAGGCCGCAGCCGGACTGCGGGACAAGCTGAGCGCAACCTACCGCGTCAAGCTGGACGACTCCGACAACTCCGCCGGCTGGAAGTACGCGGAGTATGAGATGAAGGGCGTGCCCCTCCGCCTGGAGCTGGGCCCCCGGGACATCGCCGAAGGCCAGTGCGTGCTGGTTCGCCGGGACAATCGCCAGAAATATTTCATCAAGCTGGATGAACTGGAAACCAAAATACCGGAAATCCTGAAGGAGTACCAGGCTGCGCTGTTCCAGAAGGCCTATGACAATCGGGCGACCCGCACACATTCCGCCGACAATCTGGACGACCTCATCCGCATTGCGGGAGAGAGCAACTGCTACATCAAGGCCATGTGGTGCGGCGATGTGGCCTGCGAGGAGGCACTCAAGGACAAGGCGGGAGTATCCTCCCGGTGCATGCCCTTTGAGCAGGAGACCATTGCCGACACCTGTGTGTGCTGTGGCAAGCCGGCCAAGGCCATGGTCGTATGGGGCAAAGCCTACTAAAAAGCAAATCAAACAGGAAAGCAGACCGCTCAAGTATAGTTTGAGCCGGCAGCTTTCCTGTTTTTTTGCAGCTTTGTTGTGACAATGCGAAATTTTTGCGGTTGCCGCATAAAGTTTGACCGGATTTCGCCGATAATTATGATGAGTTCGTATGGATGAAACGCGATTGTATGCATTTGCTTTCATCCACGCAAAATATAGTTTACTATGAATGATAGAACAGAAAACAACCCATTTGCAACATTGTACATATGACGACCATCCGGCGGCCACCACGCCCATTGCGCCGGACAATGAACGAGGAGGACTACTCATGGCTTCTGTCAGCTCTATGGGGACGATTTACAGCTCAATTACAGCGAAAAACAAGGGCATCGGCGGTCTGGCATCCGGTCTGGACACCGAGTCCATTCTGGACGCGCTTACTACCGGTACCAGGTCGAAAATTGCCCGTCAGCAACAGCTGAAGCAAACTGCCCTGTGGAAGCAGACGGCCTATCACAACTCCATCACGGCCCTGAACGCCTTCCGCGACAAGCATTTGACGTTCAGCGGCTCCTCCGGCAACACCAATATCGGCAGCTACTCCTACTTCAACACGCTGAAGGCCACCACCACCTCCACCAGCGTAAAGGTGAACACCACCGCCAACTCCACGCTGCAGGATATTTCCATCGATCGGGTGCTCCATCTTGCCTCGGCGGAATCCATCTCCAGCCAGAACGGCATCAAGCAGAGCCTTGTCAGCGGCGACAGCAAGCTGTTGGAAGCCACCTACAAAAACCGGACTCTGACCCTGAATGTGGACGGCGTGGCAAAGACCATCAAGCTGGACACGCTGGACAACAACAAGGCGACCGCAGCGGATCTTGAAACGGAGCTGCAGCGTCTGGTAACCGAAGCCTACGGCACCAAAACAGACAAAAACAATACCAGCAGTACCGTCCCTGTGATTAAGGTTTCCGTGCAGGCGGGAGCGGCGGTGGACGAATACAAGATCCAACTGGAAAATACCTCCGGCTCCGTTACGGTTAGCTACCAATCCAAGGAGCTGGGCTTTGATGCGGGTGCCAGTAACCGCATCAACACCAGCACCACCAAGGTGGGCGACATTGCGGGCCTGAGCGACAAGCTGGTCGGCGACACCTTTACCTTCAAAATCAATGGCCAGGAATTCACCACCAGCAAGAACGAGAACATCGGCACGCTGATGACCCGCATCAACAACAGCAGCGCCAATGTTCGCATGACCTATGATAAAATCACCGACAAATTCTCCCTTACCTCCAAGGTGACGGGCCATTCCCACACCATCGAGATGGAGGATGTGCAGGGCAACTTCCTCAGCAACATGTTCGGCGCGGACAGCGCCAAGGGCGTGACTTCCAAAAAGCTGTACTCCAACAAGGATTTCGTTGCGCAGGGCACATCGGATTTCGCGACGGAGCAGGCGGCGCTGAGTACCGACAAGGAGAAGGAAGCTTTCATTAGCCGGCTTCAGGGATACCAGATAACGATGACTGTCGGCGGTGTCAAGCAGACAATCAGCCCGGTATTGACCCAGGATATGAAGGACAAGGTAATGGCCGGCACAATATTGACAGATGACGATATTGTGGCTGCTGTCAATGCCGGAATGGAAGCCAAATTCGGCGACGAAATCGCCAATGATGTCGAATTCAAGGTAGACGGCGGCAAATTTGTGTTTGACACCAAGGGCACAAAGGAAGTCGTTATTTCCAAAGGCGGCGGCGGAAAAGACGGCCTGACAGCGTTGGGCTTCAATGCCTCCGACAGCTTTACCAACGCCGTGGATCTGAGCTACAAGAAGGAAGTAGAGTCCCCAACAAAATTTGTAAATAACAACGATTACTACACGAAGGGCAAAACCTTCAAGCTGGATATCTCTGTCAACAATGACAGACGGCAGATCGAATATGAGTTAACGGAAGATGACATCAAAGCGATCGAAGCAAAAGACAGCGACGAAGGCAAAATGGGCGTCATTCTCAGCAAGCTTAACCAGGCGCTGTTTGATGAATACGGTGCTGCGGTAGGCACTCAGGTTGGCAGCAATGTCACCATGCATGTGGGTCTGACAGTGGACAAGGAAGGCAAGGTTGTCCTCAACTCCAACGACAAGACTGCTGTTGTACTGCATACAAGCACCGAGGGGACAGATGAGTTTGACATCGTATCCCGCTTGGGCTTTGCCGATGGCACCCACAACTACTCCGACGATTTGGCCAATATTACGCTGGCTGAGTTGGGCGTGGCGGGCAATGGTTCCTTAATCATCGGCGACAAAAACGGTGCGATTGCAACCCCCATTGACTATGATCCCTCCATGACCCTGAAAGCCTTCATGGATAAAATTAACGTGGAAGCGGCCAGTGTTGGCGGCTATGCTACGATTAAAGACGGCCGACTGTTGATTGAAGGGCAGGAAGGATTCAAGATTGAGGAATCCGGTTCCGGTGATTTGATTAACCAGTTGTTTGGGGTAGACGATTACACCCAATCAACCGGCGCCACCGTCAACTACACCAGTAGGGGCCAAAACGCCGAGATTATGGTTGGCGGCGAAATCATCTCCAACGCCACCAATACCTTCACCATCAACGGCACCGAGGTTGAGGTGCTGGAAGAGACAGACGGCACCAAGCCGATTGAGATCAAGCTTTCCAGCGACCCGGACGAACTGATTGACAAGCTGAAGGACTTCATCGCGGATTACAATGCCCTTGTCGGCACAATTACCGCCATGGTGAAGGAGAAGGGCAACAAGGATTACACAGCGCTTTCCGACGAGCAAAAGGCGGATCTGAGCACCGAGGAAATTGAGCGATGGGAAGCGGAAGCGAAAAAAGGCGTTGTGCGCAACGACTCCACTCTCAATGGCATTCTGTCCCAGCTGCGGTCTGTTTTGTACAACAGCGTGGGAGACAGCGGCGTATCCCTGTACAGCATAGGCATCACCACGGTCAGCATCCTGTCGGATCCCGACCGCAACGGCCAGCTGGAAATTACAGCGGACAATGAGGAAAAGCTTCGCAACGCCATCATCAACAACCCCGACGCCGTTCGCGAACTGTTTACCCACTCCACAGAAGGTCTGGCCACCAAGCTGGATGCGGTGATCGACAGGGCTGTCAACACCTCCAGTGACCCGCTGAAGCGCGGTACCCTCATCAATATTGCCGGTAACCCGAAGAACTCGTCGGATACGGACAATACGATGTACAGAAAGCTTACCTCCTACGACGAGGCCATCGAAAAGCTGAAAACTCGTCTGGAGACCGAGTATAACCGGTATTGGAAGCAGTTCTCCGCGCTGGAAACGGCGATACAGAATATGAACTCCCAAAGTTCCTGGCTGTATGACACAATGAGCTCTCAATGATTGAATCGCAGTTGAAACAGCCCGGCTGCATGAACCGGGCTGTTTCATGCTCAGCTACTCAGAAAGGGGATACGGAAAACCGGCAGGAACCGCACGCATTCCGGCAGGTCTCCGTTTGTGAAGAGATATGATATCTAATCCATATCAACAGTATAAAGAACAATCCCTGTCCACCTTGGCGCCGGGAGAACTGCTGGTCAAGCTGTTTGACGAAGCTGTAAAGCAGATGCGGCTGGCCTGTATCGCCATAGAAAAAAGTGACCTGAATATGGCAAATGACAGCTTGAATAAGGCACAGACCATTGTCTCCACGCTGGCGGGCTCTCTGGATATGCGCTTTGAGATTTCGGGGCAGCTGCGGGATATGTACATTTTTATCGCTCAGCAAATTCACAAGGCTAATATGGAGAAAAGCATTCCGGTATTGGAAGAGACCATCCCTTTGCTGAAAGAACTGCGGGATTCCTTTGACCAGGCGGAGAAAATTAACCGGCGCAACCAACACAATGTAGGGGGCCGGGCCATATGAACGATGGCGAGAGCAGGACAGGAATTGGGATTATCACAGACCTGTTTAATCTTACCAACAAAATGATACGGCAATTGGATGACCCCGATTTTCTCATAGAAAGCGTGAATCAGCGCCAGGTGCTGATGGACGAGTACGATGCGTGGCGTGGCAGCAACAGCAACTCCCCCGAAGAGCAGGACGCCATTAAGGGGATGATCAAGGAGATCGTTGCCATGGATCAGAAAATCAACACCACGCTGACCTACCATCGCAATGAGGCGAAGAAGAATCTTTCGGAAAACCAGAACCAGCAGAAGGTGGCCGGGTACGGCAACATTGGCGGACTTCCCGGCAACCACATGAACTACTCCAAATAGAACTGTATGATCCATATACACAAAGCGGTGAGGATGGAATCCTCGCCGCTTTTTTGCGCTTTTTTTCCAGCGGTGACAGGCAAATATCGGGGGAAACTAACGGTGCGGGGCCGGCCTCAAAACCGTTATCGGGCAGAAAACCGCATGGCGTCCCGGTTTGTGGGAACTCCCCGGGCATGGAAGGAATATCCAAATCTTTTTTTCATAATCTTGGAGCGGGTTACGCATACTAGGAACGGAGCGAAAGGCTCAGCAAATCATTTTATCAATATCATGTTAGGAGGAAACTCGTAATGAAAAAAGCAATTGCATTGCTTGCTGCGGTTGCGCTGGCGCTTACCATAAACGTTGGTGTATTTGCGGCTGTCGACACCGACACCGCACGCAATCTTGAGTGGGGCTCGGATTCCACCGATACGAATCCGAAGCTGTTGATTGAGAAAAACCAAATTGTGCTTGGTTACAGCATCAACGGCGGGAATGTAGTGGTGCTTCCCGACACCTTTCTAAAGCCCGGCAATGAATACACCTACCAGCTCTTCCGCGTGGATCAGGACTACAGCGTGACCTCTGTAGCCCCCAACAATGTGCAGATGACCCCCATCACTGAGGGCATGCTCAACGGTGCCAAGCTGCGTGTCCGCGTTGGCAAGGGCAGCAGCAATGTGCTCAGCGCCAAGCTGAACAAAAAGGGTTCCAGCAACAAAGCCACCTACAGCTTTGTCATTGAGCCCAAGGAGACCTTCGGCACAAAAATCAACGACCTGGAATATAGCATTGTCGCCTCAGGACTGTCTGCTCCCGGTGAACTGCTGGATGCTCAACTGACCTTCCAGACCGGCTACCGCGCCATGAGCGACGAGGACATCGATTCCTTTGTGGAAGGCGACACCATCACCATCTATGAGGACAGACCGGTCATTGAAAAGGAGCAGTTTGAAACCATTGCCAAAAACTTCAACTATCGCACGGTTGAGTTTATGGGCGAAGAGGGCGACTGGACATTTACCGGCCGTGTATCCGGCATGGGCGACGCCAACTTTATCACCACCTACGATGTGGTGCCCGACATCATCAACGCCTTCCCCGAGCAGGACTATAAGTTCATCACCTTCAACGCCGGGGTTACCTTCCCCACTAACGGCGAACTGCGGCTGGATGTCAGCGATATGACCGACGGCACCTCCAACCCGGATCTCTATATCTACCTGTACCGGAACGGTGTTCTGACACCCATCAACGCCACCTACGACAACACCTCCGATGAGCTGGTGTTCCGCACCAATTATCTCGGCGCGTTTGTCATCACCAACGGAGAAATCTCCGATTACTCCCAGCCCGACGCGCCCGATGAGAGCGGCGACGGCGACAGAGATGACGACAGGGACGACAATACCAATGAAGCCGGCAACAACCCGTCCACCGGCGCTGCCAGCGTAGCCGGAATGGCTGCTCTGGGGCTGGGATCCCTGGTGGCAGGTATCGCTGTTCGAAAGAACCGCAAAACCAAATAAGACCATATGACTGCACCCAAAAAAGCGCTCTCGGCTGAGAGCGCTTTTTTCTGTGTCCGGTAAGAAGATATGGGGGATTCGCCCCTGGGCGAAGGGGCTAAAACAGCGCCATCTGGCTGCTTTCCGGCAGACCCTCCAGGGCACCAGCTTCTTTCAGGGTCTCGATAACGGCCTTGGATACGCCGGAGCGGGAAGAGAGCTCGTCGCAGGAGATGTATTCCCCCTGCCGTCCCGCCTCGTAGAGGCCCACGGCTGCGCTGTCACCCAATCCCTTGAGGGAGTTGAAGGGCAGGCGGATTTTGCCGTCCTCCAGCGTGTAGCGGGTGGCCTCCGATTTGTAGAGATCCACCGGCAGGAAGGAAAAGCCGCGGCACAGCATTTCATAGATGATGTGCAAGGTGCCGAGCTGATCGCTTTCCTTGACGGTGCGCTCGTTGCCCTTGGCCTTCAAATCCTCCATTTTCATCTTGACAACGCTTTTGCCGGCGATGGCGGCGGCGGCGTCAAAGTCCCCGCCGCGAACCGTAAAGGTAGCCGCGTAAAAGGCCAGCGGGTGGTACACCTTGAACCAGCCCAGCCGGATGGCCGCCGTAACATAGGCGGCGGCGTGGGCCTTGGGGAACATGTACTTGATTTTAAAGCAGCTGTCGATGTACCAATCCTCCACGCCGCAGGCCTTCATGGCGGCGATGTGCTCCTCGGTGAGCAGCTTGGTGGCCTGTCCCTTTCGGGTAATCTCCATGATTTTAAAGGCCATGCCCGGCTCCAGCCCCTTGTAGATGAGGTAGGTCATGATGGAGTCGCGGGTACCGATAACCTCGGAGATGGTGCAGGTGCCGTCCTTGATAAGCTCCTGGGCGTTGCCCAGCCACACGTCGGTGCCGTGGGAAAGGCCGGAAATCTGGAGCAAATCAGAGAAGCCCTTTGGCTGACATTCCTTCAGCATTTGCCGCACAAAGCCGGTGCCCATTTCCGGCAGAGCCAGACTGCCGGTGTTGCAGTCGATGTCCTCTTCCGTGACGCCCAGCGCCTCCGGGGAGGTAAACAGGCTGAACACCTTCTCATCGCTCATTGGCACATCGGCGATGAGGATGCCGGTATACTCCTCCAGCCGCTTGTACAGCGTCGGCACATCGTGGCCCAGAATATCCAGCTTAAGGATGGTGTCGTGGAGGGAGTGGAAGTCGAAGTGGGTGGTGACCACATCGGAGTTGACGTCGTCGGCCGGATGCTGCACCGGGGTGAAATCGTACACCTCGTATTCCTGGGGCACGACCACCATGCCGCCGGGGTGCTGGCCGGTGGTTCGCTTGACACCGGTGCAGCCCAGTGTCAGGCGGTTTTCCTCCGCCCGGTGGACGATTTTATCCCGCTCGCCCAAATAATTTTTTACATAGCCGTAAGCCGTTTTATCGGCCACGGTGGAGATGGTTCCCGCCTTGAACACATGGGAGGA
The DNA here is from genome assembly GCA_030265885.1 of Ruminococcaceae bacterium OttesenSCG-928-L11. GTDB lineage: Bacteria > Bacillota > Clostridia > Oscillospirales > Ruminococcaceae > WRAV01. The sequence goes on from JAJDGX010000028.1 coordinate 9,752, forward strand.
GCCGAACAGCTCCTCGGTGTATTTGTGGGCCACCGACTGGTACTCGCCGGAGAAGTTCAGGTCGATATCGGGGGCCTTGTCGCCGTTGAAGCCCAGGAATGTCTCGAAGGGGATGTCGTGGCCGTCCCGGTTGCATTCCGTGCCGCAATGGGGGCAGGTTTTGGGGGGCAGGTCAAAGCCGGAGCCAATGGAGCCGTCGGTGAAAAACTCGCTGTGCTTGCACTGGGGGCACACATAGTGGGGGGGCAGGGGGTTAACCTCGGAAATCCCCGACATGGTGGCCACAAAGGACGACCCAACCGAGCCCCGGGAGCCGACCAGATAGCCGTCGGCTACCGATTTGGCCACAAGCTTCTGGGCGATGATGTACAGCACCGCAAAGCCGTGCTTGATGATGGAGTCCAGCTCCCGCTGGAGGCGCTGTGCCACCAGATCCGGCACCGGATCCCCATATGTTTCCCTGGCCATATTCCAGGTAATGGTCTGCAAGTCCTCCTCGGCGCCGTCGATGGAGGGGGTGAAGGTGCCGTCGGGGATGGGCTGGATGTCCTCCACCATATCGGCGATGGCGTTGGGGGCGGTGATGACGACCTCTCGGGCCTTTTCGTCGCCCAGATAGGCAAATTCCTTGAGCATATCGTCGGTGGTGCGCAGGTGCAGGGGCGGCTGCTGATCTGCGTCGGGGAATTTCATCCCCGCCATGAGAATCTCCCGGAACTGGGCATCCTCCGGGTTGAGGAAGTGAACGTCGCCGGTGGCGACCACCGGGATTTTCAGCTTTTCCCCCAGCCGGACAATGGTGCGGTTGTAATCCCGCAGGGTTTCCTCGTCGGGGACAAGGTTCTTGCGGAGCATAAAGGCGTTGTTGCCGATGGGCTGAATCTCCAGGAAATCGTAGAATTTTGCGATCTCACACAGCTCCGACCAGTTTTTGCCGCTGCGGATGGCCTGGAACAGCTCGCCTGCCTCGCAGGCGCTGCCCACAATCAGCCCCTCCCGGTGCTTGAGCAGGACGCTTTTGGGCACCCGGGGCCGCTTGTAGTAAAAATCCAGATGGCTGTAGGACACCAGCTTGTACAGGTTTTTGAGGCCTGTGTAGTTTTTGGCGATGAGAATCTGGTGGTAGGCGGGTATTTTCTTGGGATCCACACCCGCGCAGGCGGTGTTGATGCGCTGCACGGTATTTTCTCCGCTCCGCTCCTCAATGTGGCCCATCATTATTTTGAAAATGGACGCCAGCACCCCTGCGTCGTCGCTGGCCCGGTGATGGTTGAAGGGGGGCAGCTTGAGGAACTTGGCGATGTTGTTCAGCTTGTGGCTTTTCAGATCCGTATACAGGCTGCGGCTGATGGGCACGGTGTCGATGGAGGTGAAATGATAAGGCATATTGCACCGCTGGGCCGCCACCTTGAGAAAGCCGGTGTCAAAGGGGGCGTTGTGGGCCACCAGAATGGCGGTTTCGCTGCCGCAAAATTCGTAGAAGGCTCGCATGGCGTCGGCCTCCTTGGGGGCGTCCTTGACCATGTCGTCGGTGATGCCGGTCAGCTTGACCACCTCGGCGGGGATGGTGCGCTCCGGATCCACAAAGGTACCAAAGGTCTCCACAACCTCGCCGTTTTTCAGGCGCACCGCGCCGATTTCCGTCATGCGGTCGGTGGAGGCGGAAAGGCCTGTGGTCTCCAGGTCGAACACGATGAACTCCCCGTCAAAGGAGGCGTCGGCGTCCCCCATTACGATGGGCACCATGTCGTTGATGAAATAGTTTTCCACCCCATACAGCACCTTGAATTCGCCGCCGCCCTTGCGAATGGAGCGGACAGCGTTCATGGCGTCGGGGAAGGCCTGCACCACGCCGTGGTCGGTGATGGCCATGGCCTTGTGGCCCCAGGCATAGGCCTGCTTGATAAGCTTGTCCACCGGGGTCAGGGCGTCCATGGCGGACATATTGCTGTGGCAGTGGAGCTCCACCCGCTTTTCGCTGGCGGTGTCGGTGCGCCGCACCCGCTCCACCAGGCAGATGTCGAAGGGGCGGATGGAGATTTCCCGGTCGTATCGGTCGTAGGAGGCTTCGCCCCGCACCAGAATGGTATCGCCCTTGGCCAGATCCTCCAGGGGATCGTTCTGGCCGATGTCGATGAAAGCTTTTAGCGTGTTGGAGCTGGTGTAGTCGGTGAAATTGATGGACAGAATGGCCCGCTGGCCGTCCCGCAGTTCCCGGCGGTCGATGGAGAAGATATCGCCCCAGACAATGACCTCGCCGCTTTCGGCGTTGACCTCCCGCAGCTTCATGGGCGGGGACTTGATGGCGCGGCCCTTTACCACGGTCATGGAATCGGCGATGATGGGGATGCCGGTGGTGTCGAAGGAGACCTTTGCACTTTTCACGGTTCGGGCGGCGGGATCCGCCGGCTGCCGGCTGGATGCGTTCTTGGCGGAGGAAAGCATCTGCTCCTGGGCGATGCGGATGATGTCGGAGCTGCGGTTTTCCCGGGGCGAGACCTGGGCCTCCCCGCTTTCCGTCAGGGCAATCTCCACCCCCCGGGAAAATTCCTCCCGGATGATCTGCCGCAAAACCTCGCTGCACTTGGAGCTTTCCAGAAATGTTACGCTGCCGGGCGGCACAGAGATGGTCAGGGTGTTCCCGTCAAAATCCGCGGTGGCAGCATCAAAAAAACCGTTGACCGGCACCCCTCTCTCCCGCAGGCTGTGAACAAGGGAGGGAAAGCAGGCGGCGGTAAACAGGGCGGAGTCGTATTTGGGCAGAATGGAAACGGAGGCGATGTGCAGCTTTTCGCTGAGAAGCCGGGCAATGCGGGTCAACTCGCCCCTGTCAACGACCTGCTCCAGCGCCACGGTGATGGTAAGCTGCCCCTTGACCTTGTCCAGATTCATGTGGAGAACCTGGGTTGTTCCCAGCAGCGCCAAATCGTCCGCGTCCAGGTGGATCCCGAATAAATCGGTAAATGTCGGCATTCCTTACCCTTCCTCCCGTTCCCTTCGAAGTATGGCGACCTGCTCCAGCAGGGCAGGCAAAATCTCGTCCTCGGGGACTTTTTTCAGCACCTTGCCCTTGGCAAAGAGGATGCCTGTCCCATTGCCGCCGCTGACACCCAGATCCGCTTCCCGGGCTTCTCCCGGCCCGTTGACAGGGCAGCCCATCACTGCGACACTCAGGGAGGTCTCGCAGTCCTTCAGGGCCTCGTAGACCTGGTCGGCAAGTCGGATGACATCGATGGTGGTGCGCCCGCAGGTGGGGCAGGCGATGATGTCCACCCCTGCGTCAGTTGCGCCGGAGGCCCGCAAAATCTCCTTGGCCGCTCGAATTTCTTCCACCGGGTCGGCGGCCAGGCTTACCCGCAGGGTGTCGCCGATGCCGTCTACCAGCAGGGCGCCGATGCCCATGGCCGATTTGATAAGGCCCATCCGCGCGGTGCCCGTATGGGTGACACCCAGGTGCAGAGGATACTCGCACCGATCCGCCGCGTTGCGATACGCCGCTATCATAGACGGCACATCCTGCGATTTCATGGAAATGAGAATATCGTGAAAGTCAAACCGCTCCAGCAGCGAGGCGTGGTACAGCGCGCTGTCCACCAGGGCCTCGGGCACGGGATGGCCGTACTTGGCCAGAATGTGTTTTTCCACAGAGCCGGAGTTGACGCCGATGCGAATGGGAATGCCCTTCTCCCGGCAGGTGTCGGCCACCGCCTTCACCTTGTCGTCGGAGCCGATGTTGCCGGGGTTGATGCGGATCTTGTCTACGCCGGCGGCGGCTGATTCCAGCGCCAGCTTGTAGTCAAAGTGGATGTCCGCCACAACGGGGATATGTACAGTCTCCTTGAGCAGCGCGATCAACCGGACGCTTTCCAGATCCGGCACAGCCACCCGCACAATCTGGCAACCGGCCGCCTCCAGCCGCCAGGCCTCCTCCAGATTTCCCTCGATATCCGTGGGCGGTTTGCCCAACATGGACTGTATAACAACCGGGTTGCCGCCCCCAATCGGGATACCGGCAACCCGCACAACCTTCGATACTCTTCTCATCATCTGCCAATACCTTTCTCTTCTTTCTTTTGGAAAAAGAAAGAAGCAAAGAAAATCTACCCGCTCCGCGATGCTCCATTGCGAGAACTGCGGAGCGATTAATGAGGTCTTTTTGCTTCTTTTTCTCCTCAAGAAAAAGAAGGCCCTTCGCTCTTCGGCACTTACTTTGTGACCAGTTTCCAGATGTCGCTGAAGGTGACGGACACCATCAGCAGCATCAGCAGGGCAAAGCCTGCGGCGTGAACATACCCCTCGTACTTGGGGTTGATGGGCTTGCGGCGGATGAGCTCCACCAGCATAAAGAACAAGCGCCCGCCGTCCAGCGCGGGGACAGGCAGCAGGTTAAACACGCCCAGATTGATGGTGATAAAGCAAACCAGCAGCAGCACCGACTTATAGCCACCGGAGGAGGACGCCGCCTGGCCAATGGCCTCGGTGACACCGACCGGCCCGGACAGCTGATTGAAGCCGTACCGCCCGGTGAGCAAATCCACCAGGGAGCCCCAAACCTGCTTGACAATGGAGCCAGTCCAGTTGAAGGCGTTTTTCACAACGCCGCCCGCGGTGGGCTCCACACCCAGCACCTTAAAATCCATGTAAATAAAGTCCACCTCAGAGTCCTCCTCGGTGGGATCCATGCGGAAGGGAACCTGCAGGGTAATGGGCTCGTCGATGCCGTCCCGCTGCACGACCATCTCCATCAGGCCGTCTTTTTCCCGCATAAACTCGTAGACAAGGTCATTGTCGCTGCGCACCCGGTGGCCGTTGACCCGCAGAATCTCGTCCCCCACCTGCAGCTGCTGGCTGCTGACGGCGTCGTCGGCAAACTTGGCCACAGTGGTCGTCCCCAGCAGGGAAAGCTGAGAGGACAAAAAGACAAGCAGCACAAAGCCCAGCACAATGTTCATGGTGGCCCCGGCGGCGGTGACGATGATCCGCTTGTACAGCGGCTTGTTGCAAAAGGCACGATCGTCGCTGCTGTCCTCGTTTTCCCCCTCCATAGCCACAAAGCCGCCGATGGGAAACAGGCGCAGCGCATAGGTGGTCTCCCCCTTGCCAAACCGCAGCAGGGTGGGCCCCATGCCCAGGGCAAACTCATGCACCCGAATGCCCGCCCACTTGGCGGTGAGAAAATGACCCAGCTCGTGAATGAAAATCAAAAGTCCAAAGACCAGAATTGCCAATAGGATATAGCCAATATTCATATCTTCACCGATCTCTCCTTGCATAGTGTTCCATATGGATCTGCACATACTCCCGGGCCATTGCGTCCGCTTCCTCAATGGCATCCAAGGTGCAGGTGTCGACTGTTTTTACCGATCGCATGGCGCCGGTGACAAGCTCGCCTATGCCGATAAAGGGCAGCTTGCCGTCCAAAAACAGGGCCACAGCCTGTTCGTTGGCGCCGTTGACCACTGTCGGCGCAAGCCCTCCCTGTCGGGCCGTCTCCATACAGGTTTTCAGGCAGAGGAAGGTGTCTGTGTCCGGCCGGGCAAAGGTCAGGGTGCCGTAATCGGCCAGGGACAGGCGCTTGCCCTCCAGCGGCAAATGGTCGGGATAGGTCAGCGCATACTGGATGGCCCCCCGCATATCGGGAACCCCCAGCTGGGCGATGACAGAGCCGTCCTGAAACTCCACCGCAGAATGGATGACACTTTCCCGGTTGATAAGCACTTCGATTTGATCGGGGTATAAATCGAACAGCCACATGGCCTCGATAAACTCCAGCCCCTTGTTCATCAGGGTGGCGGAGTCAATGGTGATTTTGGCGCCCATGGCCCAGTTGGGGTGACGCAGGGCCTGCTCCACCGTCACTTCGGACAGCTGCTCCGCCGTCATGCCAAAGAAAGGGCCGCCGGAGCCGGTCAGGATGATTTTGGACAGCTGATCCCGCTTGCCGGCCCCCAGGCACTGCCAGATGGCGGAGTGCTCCGAGTCGATGGGATACAGAGGGACGCCTTTCTTTTCGGCCAGATCCATGACCAGCTTGCCGCCGGTAACCAGGCTTTCCTTGTTGGCGAGGGCAACGGGATTCCCCGCCTGCAATGCCGCTACGGTGGGGCGCAGTCCCGCGATGCCCACAATGGCGTTCAGCACCGTGGCGGGGTGCATGGCGGCGGCTGTTACGGCGGTGGGGCCGGCCTCCACCCGGATGGAGGTATCCGCCAGAGCGGCTTTCAGGGCCGGGTAGCAGTCGGCGTTTTCGATGACCACCATGGAGGGGGAAAATTCCCGGGCCTGCTGCTCCAGCAGCTTGATGTTGGATTTGGCGACCAGAATCTCCGCCCGGTATCCCAGCCGGCGAATGACATCGAGACTTTGCACGCCGATGGAGCCGGTGGAGCCCAGCAAGGAAATGCGTTTTGGTTCGGTATTGGCTTGTTGCAAGCAAACAACTCCTGTAAGCAGACGTAGTGGAGGGGAAACAGCAACCTCCCACCATACAGACTACTCTTACTTTATGACGATCCGATGATGATTATGTGTAGCCTCACAAAACAGGCGGGCCTGTTTTTGCGCACCGGACAAGGCTGATTCTATAAAAACGCGGTTACGCTGACATATTCCACAATAATAAAGACGGACGGCAAGGTGAACAGCACACTGTCGAACCGGTCGAGAACGCCGCCGTGTCCCGGCATAATATTGCCAAAATCCTTGACGCCGTACTGGCGCTTGATGACAGAGGCGGACAAGTCCCCCAGCATGCCTCCGATGGAGAAGAAGGGGGTGAAGAGGGCGATCCAGAGGTAATTCATGCGGACAGGGGTGCCGACCGCATTCATACCCAGGTCAAACAACAGGGCAAACAGCAGCATGAATACAGTGGAGGTAATAACGCCGCCTACGGCGCCCTCCACAGTCTTTTTGGGGCTTATCAGAGGAGCAAGCTTGTGCTTGCCAAAGGCCCGCCCGGCGAAGTATGCGCCGGTATCGCTGAGCCACGCGGAGCCCAGAGCCCACAGCAAATAGAACCCGCCGATGACAGGGCCAAACCGGTTGCGGATGAACACAGCGCAGGCGAAAAATATGGGTACAAACAGGGAAAAGAAAAACATCATGGAGGCCTGCTCTACCCGCAGCTTTTGGTGATCCTTGAGGAGGATGAGGAAAAACACGCCGATGTAAAAAAACATAAGCTGGGGCATAATGCGGCGCACAGCGGTTTCCTGGGCGAAGGGGATGGTGACGGAGATGGCCACACACAGCACCGAAAGCCCGCGGTATTTGCTGCATTTCACCGCCGACAGAAGCTCCAGCACCGCAATCACGCCGATGGCGCCGATGACGATGTTCAGCACCAGCGTATCCAAAAACAGATAGACCACCGCCAGCAAAAGGAGCCCAACCAAAGAGGAAATCACGCGCTGTCTCAATCAATCAGATCCTTATCCTAAAAAATGACGGGCCTTCTTTCTTTTGGGAAAAAGAAAGAAGCAAAGAAAACCCATTCGCTCCGCGAGTCCTTATGTGAGACACGTGAAGGGTGTATTTTTTGCGGGTCGTCCCCAAAAGCGACCTTATACGCCGCCCATTCGGCGGGAGCGGGAGGCATAGGCCTCCAGGGCTTTATCGAATTCCGCCGGAGTAAAGTCCGGCCAGAGAGTGTCCGTGTAGTAATATTCCGCGTAGGAGGACTGCCACAGCATAAAGTTGGACAGCCGCTTTTCGCCGCTGGTGCGAATAATCAAATCCACATCGGGCTGGCCGGCGGTGTAGAGATGCCGGGCAATATCGTCGTGGCCAAGCTTGTCGATATCGGCGATTTCCCCGCGTTCATAGCGGCGGAGCAGCTCCTTTGCGGCGTGAACAATTTCATCCCGCCCGCCGTAGTTGAGGGCGATGTTGAGCAGGGGGCCGTCCTTGGCCTGAAAATGGGCCTTGGCCTCCTCGATCCGGCGCGCCAAATCGTCACCGAACACGGTGTAATCACCGGGAAACTCCACCCGGAGGTTCCGGTCAAAATACTTGGGCGCTTCCTTCAGGTAGCTTTTCATCAGATCCACCAGGGCGTTGATTTCCTCGGCGGGCCGGTTCCAGTTTTCGGTGGAAAAGGCGTACACCGTCAAAACCTCCACCCCCCGCTTGCCGGTGTGTGGGACAAGGTTTTTCAGGGCCTCGGCGCCGGCCTTGTGGCCGACCTTGCGGGGAAGACCACGCTTTTTGGCCCACCGGCCGTTGCCGTCCATAATAATGCCGACATGGCGGGGCACAGGGGCGGGATCTGTCGCTTGGATTGCTTTACTCATCACGCTGCAAACTCCATGGAAGCGTCCCGGCATACACCGGGACGCTTCGAATACTTTTTATTTGGGAAGAACAGACTAAATTTCAAGGATTTCCTTTTCCTTGGCCGCTTCCAGCTTATCAATGTCCTTGATAAAGTTGTCGGTCAGGGTCTGGATGTCCTTCTCCAGATCCTTCAAATCGTCCTCGGTGATCTCGCTTTTCTTTTTCATGGCCTTGAACTTGTCGTTGGCATCCCGGCGGATGGCCCGAATGGCGACCTTGGAGTCCTCGGCAATCTTGTGAGCCTCTTTGCACAGTTCTTTGCGGCGTTCCTCCGTAGGCTGGGGGAAGGCGATGCGGATGACGTTGCCGTCATTGTTGGGGTTGATGCCGATGTCAGACTTGAGAATGGCCTTTTCAATGGGGCCAATGGTGCTCTTATCCCAGGGCTGAATGATCAGAATGCGGGCCTCGGACACAGAAACCGCCGCCATTTGCTGAATGGGGGTGGGTGTGCCGTAATAATCCACCATCACCTTGTCCAGAATCGCCGGGTTGGCGCGTCCGGCCCGAATGGAGGACAGATCCTGCTGCAATACGCTGATGGTCTTTTTCATTTTGTCCTCAAATACCTTAACTTCGCTGTTCACGGTTATACCTCCTTCACGATGGTGCCGATGGTTTCGCCTTTTACGGCGCGTATGATATTATCGGGGTCATCGATGCTGAATACCAGTATCGGAATGGCATTGTCGCGGCAAAGAGACGCGGCCGTCGCATCCATTACCTTGAGATTGTCGGCCAAAATCTGGGTATAGGAAATTTCATCGTACTTGACGGCGTCGGGGTATACATTGGGATCCTTGTCGTAGATGCCACCTGTCATGGTGGCCTTAAAGAAGATGTCGGCATCAATTTCGGCGGCCCGCAAGGAGGCGGCCGTGTCGGTGGTAAAGAAGGGGTTGCCGGTGCCGCAGCCAAAAATGACGACCCGCCCCTTTTCCAGGTGACGCACCGCCTTGTTGCGGATATAGGGCTCCGCAATCTGCTGCATGGTGATGGCGGTCTGCACCCGGACAGTCACTCCATAGGCCTCCAGAGCGTCCGCCAGGGCCAGGGAGTTCATGACTGTGGCCAGCATGCCCATGTGGTCGGCGCGGGTCTTATCCATCTGCCCGCTGGTGCGGCCGCGCCAGAAGTTGCCGCCGCCCACTACGATGCCGATTTCCACACCCAAATCCACACATTCCTTGATGCTTTTGCATATGCGCAAAACCACATCGTAGTCCAGGCCGAATTTGCCGTTGCCGGCCAGGGCCTCTCCACTTAGCTTTAACAATATCCTTTTGTATGGCAGAGCCATCCGCATCACTCCAATTCCGTATTCCCCGGGCCGATCGAACCATACGGCCCGCGAGTTGTTCCGCATACTATTTTACATGATTCGGGGAACTATGTAAATACGTAAAATTGGATTGTAGCCGTTTCCTATCAATTGTGTGACAAAGTCACGCATCCCTTTGACAATACAGGCGGCAAGACGATATACTTTACCCATAACAGCCCCATCAGGAAAGGATGACATCCCATGAATCCTACAGAAAACATGCCTGCAAAGAAACCCCCGCAGAGTCTGCTGCTGAAAATAGGCGTGCCGCTGCTCATTGTGCTGGCAATCGCCGGGCTTTGGCTGGCGAAAAACAAAAGCGCCCCCACAAATGATGCTGTACCCAACAATCCGGATTTCGCCCTGGAGGCTGACAGCAGCCTGGATCTGGAGCGGCTGAAATCCTATGGCCTGCCTATCCTTCTCGATTTCAGCGCCGACTGGTGCGCCCCCTGCAAGGAGATGGAACCCATCCTCCGCAAGCTGAATCAGGATTTGCAGGGCAAGGCCATCATCAAAATTGTCAACACCGAGGAATTGCCCGCCATTGCGTCCCAGTACCCGGTCACGGTGATTCCCACCCAGTTTTTGTTTGACAGTGCCGGCAACCCCTATGGACAGGAGGGCGCCTATGCCCCCTATATGAAATTTTACAGCACCAGAGACACCGAGGAACACGTGCTGACCGCTCACGAGGGCCTGATGTACGAGGAGGATTTGCTGGCGCTGCTGCGGGAAATGGGGCTGGAGGCATAATGCAGGCATGGATTGACAGTGTAATTGCCGGTCTGTCCGGTATGATAGCGCAAACAGGCTGGTTGGCTCCGCTGATTGCACTGGCGGCGGGAGTGCTGACCTCTTTTACCCCCTGCAGCCTCTCCACTGTGCCCCTGATTGTGGGGTATGTGGGCGGAACCGCCGCCGGCAGCACGGGGCGGGCGTTTCGCCTGTCGCTGGTGTTTGCGGGGGGCATGGCGGTGACGTTTACGGCCCTGGGCGCGGCGGCGGCCCTGATGGGACGGCTCATCGGCAACGCCGGGCGGATTTGGTACCTGATATTGGGAGTCCTGATGGTGTTGATGGCCCTGCAAACCTGGGAAATCTACAACTTTATCCCCTCCACCTACCTGACCTCCCGCAATACCCGGCGGGGCTATGTGGGTGCGCTGCTGGCGGGGATTTTGGGCGGTGTGTTCTCCTCCCCCTGCGCCACCCCCATGCTGGTGGTGCTGCTGGGGATTGTAGCGAGCCGGGGCAGCCTGGGGTGGGGTGTTGCGTTGCTGCTGCTGTATTCGCTTGGCAACAGCTTTCTGGTAATTGTGGCGGGCACCTCCTACGGTTTTGTCCGCAAGGTGACAGCCAGCGATAAATACGGCAAGTTTAACAAGGTGTATAAAGGTGTAACCGGCTTCCTTATTCTTATGCTCGGATTCTACATGTTCTATACCGCTTTCTAACCAGGCAGCTTGAAGCTGCACACAAGCCGCTCCGCCAGCTTGAAGCTGGACACAAGCCGCTCCGCGGATTGCGGCGGGGAGACTGGGTGGGGAGTGGAGGCACGAGACATCGATGTGCGCACAGCACCCTCGGTCGGCATCTTGACCGGGGGTGTGTCCCATTTTAGATGCAGCCCAATGGCGTCAAATCCCTCTATAGGCAAAAAGATATGGATTTCTCCGCTGTTTTTTCTTTTCCGTCAGACTATATCGGCTCATCCCTTCATACACATAAGCATGGACAATTTATGACGGAGGGGATTGCGATGCGATATGGCGTCTTTCGGCTGCACAGCCATCGGATAGCGGTGACAGCGGTGCTGTTGGCGGCGGTGATAACCGGCCTTACCATGTTTTACAGCGAATCCATACTGGTGGCGGGAAAGCCCCGAGCCCTGCCCATCTACAGCGTGGAAACCTCGGAAAAGAAGGTGGCGATGGGCTTCAACTGCGCCTGGGATAACGCGGACATCCCCCAGCTCATCCGGATATTTAACACCTACGGCATTCGAGGAACCTTTTTTGTGTCGGGCAGTTGGTGCAACAAGTTTCCGGAGTCAGTGAAGGCTCTTCACGATGCGGGCCATGAAATTGGAAGCCACTCCAACACCCACGCCGACATGACCCAAATGAATCGGGAGGAAGTTTTGGAGCAAATCACCCGCTGCAATCAAAAAATCCGGGACATCACCGGCACCTCCGCCACCTTGTTTCGGATGCCGTCCGGAGCCTACAACGACCTTGTCATCGAGACCATCCGCTCCCAGGGCATGGAGGCAATTCAATGGGACTGCGACAGCATCGACTATCAAAACCCCACCCCGGAGGAAATGAAGGCGCGGATTATAGGCAAGCTGCAAAACGGATCCATTCTGCTGTTTCACAGCGGCGCTCAGAATACTCCCGCCGCCTTGCCCGGTATTATTGAGGCCATTCAGGCCCAGGGCTATGAAATTGTGCCTGTATCGGAGTTGATCCTCCCCGCGCCATATACCATCGACCACGAGGGCCGCCAGCACAGCGAAAATCCCCGATGAATCGTTCATTTAAATCTGTGCGGCTGTCTTGCATCTGCATCAAAAAGAGAAGAATATTGCCATAAGGTGGAAAAATATTTTCCGGAGTGTTATAATTAAAAAGGAATGGATGGGTGAGAGGTAGGGAATGGGGATATTGGAACGGTTCCGGAAGCAGAAGCAACCGGCGCGGTCGGTCAGCGCCGTCATTGTAGCGGCGGGCTCTGCCAGGCGAATGGGCGACATCGATAAGCTGCGCCTTTTGCTGGGCGATATGCCTGTGGTGGTCTGGAGCATCGGGCAATTCTGCGCCTGCCCCAGCATATCGGAAATTGTGGTGGTATGCAGGGAGGAGGAGATCCCCGACTACTACCGCATGGTGCAGGATTTTGAACTGGACAAGGTGACACAGGTGGTGGCAGGCGGGCGGGAACGGCAGGATTCTGTATATGCGGGAATTGCCGCCTGCGCGCCGGATGCGGCCTATGTCGCCATCCACGACGGCGCAAGGCCTCTCATCGCCCCGGCCCTCATCGAAAACTGTGTGGCCGCCGCTATGGAATACGGCGCCGCCGCCGTGGGGGTGCCGGTGAAGGATACCATCAAGGTTATGGGCGGGGACGGGTTCATCGCCGCCACACCGGACAGAGCCACCCTGTGGGCGATTCAAACCCCACAGATATTTGAGGCGCAGGCATACCGGGCCGCCATGGAAAATGCCCGCCGGGAGCAGCGCCATTACACCGACGATTGCCAGTTGATGGAGTACGCCGGGAAAAACGTGTTTATTGCCGAGGGAAGCTACGAGAACATCAAGATCACCACCCCGGAGGATATTGCCCTGGCCAACGGAATTTTGGCCTTTCGGGAAGGTCTCATTGATGTGGAACTTGGATAGCGGTACGGCTGTACGGAAAAGGAAAGGGACTGCGGACGATGAAAATGCGGATTGGCCACGGATACGACGCCCACCGACTGGTGGCGGGCCGAAAATTGATTCTGGGCGGGGTGGAAATCCCCCACACAAGGGGGCTGGACGGACATTCCGACGCGGATGTGCTGACCCACGCGGTGATGGACGCCGTGCTGGGAGCCATGGCGTTTGGCGATATCGGGAAGCTTTTTCCCGACACGGATGACACCTATAAGGGGGCGGACAGCCTTCAGCTGCTGGAAAATTGCGTGGAGTTTATGGAGTTTCACGGCTACACCCTGGGCAACCTGGATGCGACTGTCATTGCCCAAAATCCCAAGCTGGCCCCCTATGTGGCTGCCATGCGGGAAAATTATGCGGCGGTGTTCGGCGTCAGTGTGTCCGACATCAACGTAAAGGCCACCACAGAGGAGAAAATGGGCTTTACCGGCACCGGCAAGGGCATCAGCGCCCACTGTGTCTGCCTGCTGAACAAGAGATAGCAGGGGAGCCTGCTGTACTCAAAAATAGGGGGATAGCAGCTGTGTCGGCGGCTGTATCCCCCTATTTTTCATTAAAGAAAGAAGCCTAGATTCCTTTTTTTAGCATGGCGGCTACGACGGTGATGTCGTCCTCGCGGCCGTCCTCGCGGCGCATTTTGGCGGTCATGGCCAGCTTTTCGCAGATTCGCTGGATGTCCTGGCCGGCGCTCAGATGCTCCAGCTCCGACAGCACCCACTCCACCCCTGTGGCGATGACGCCGTCAGACACCAACAGCACGATATCCCCGGCCCGCAGCGTCACGCTGCTGTGCTCGAAGGAGACACCCCGCAGAATGCCGGCCGGCAGCGATGTAGACTGCACACAGCCGGAACGCCCGCTGCGCAGGATATAGCTGGGGGCCGCCCCCGCCTTGTAGAAATCCACCTTCCCGGTGAAGAGATCCACGCTGCAAACATCAATGGTGGCCAGCGATTCCTCCCCCGACTTGATGAGCAGGGCGGAGTTGACCATCTTTAATGCAGCCTCATGGCCGATGCCCACCGACAGCAGCCGGGTAATCAGTCCCGACGCCATAGAGGCATCCACCGCCGCGCCGCCGCCGCTGCCCATCCCATCGGAGAGAATCAGGTGGGCTTTGCCGTTCTGCTCCCGGATGTAGTCGTAGGCATCGCCACAGATTTTGGCACCGCCACAGGCAATCTGATACGTGCCAACCTCGATGGTCAGGGCCGCCTTTTCATGAAAGCACAGCTCCGCCGATTTATCCAGCACCGTCACCCGTGGCAGGTCAAAGTCGGTTTCCAGCAAATCGCTCAGTTCCAGGGCCATTTGGGTTTTGTCCAGTCGGGCCAGCTGATAGGTGGGCAGTGTCACCTCCACCCGCATCCGCTCAAATTCATCGCTGTAGCACAGCAGCAGCTCCTGCTGAAAATTCTGCTTTTGCAGGTACTCCCTTACCCGCTGGTACTTGGCCGGATCCAGTACCGTTACAGCACACAATTCCTTCGAGATGCTGTTTAGCATCATGGCCATGCCGTCAAACTGATCCGTCACAACCGAGCGCACCTGGGACACCTTCCGCTGCACCCCCTCCCGGGAGACGGAATCCCGGAATGCCGTGTTCAATTCCCCCAGCAGCATGTCCATTTTGCAGCAGGAGCGGACGAAATACTTGGGCGCGTTTTCCCGGTTGAGGGAGCCGTCCTTTTTCAGCAAGCGGACGCCCTCGCTCATGGCCTCCATGGTGTCGTTGTAATGAAATTGCCAGCAGGTGGTGCGGTTTCCGCAGTGGCGGCACACCTTGTCCGCCACCGCTGTGTGCAGCCGGTCGACGCTGCGATTTTCCAGCTTGCCCAGCCGCTCGCTGACGGCGTGGGTCGTGGAGCTGATGTCCTGCAGCACCCGGGATATTCCCCCCAGCTTGCCGTTGAGCATCGCCTGGGTGGAGCCATCCGCCCCTGCGGCCGTACCGGTCAGACGAAACCGCTTCAGCACGCTTTTGGGCACGGCCATAAATATGGCGGATGCCACAAATATCTCGAACACCGCCGTATATACATCGACTGTCCTGCTGACAAACAGCGCCGCCAACGCATTGACCACCACAAAGGCACTGGCCGATATCAGCCGCCCCGCGTGGTGGAATACCCCCGCAATCAGCCCGCCAAAGGCATAGGCCGACACCACATAGCTAAAGTCCTTGCCTGCCAACCCAATGGCAATGCCCGCCGTAATGCCCGCAATGGCTCCGGCGGACTCTCCGCCGTACCGGGCGCACACCAGAATAACCAGCACAGCCAATATTCTGCCAACAGACAAGCCGCCGATCCGAAACCCGGACAGGCCCATCAGCACCACCGCGCCGCTGACAATGGCGCAGGATATATCCGATTTGGTTGCCGATGCCAAGCCGGCCTCTCCCGCGCTCAGGGTGCGGGCAAAGAAATAGGCGGATCCGCTGGCGAGAAAAACCTCTGCGACACTGACCAGAACGTCGTACAGGGTGAAATCCATTGTCAGCAATATCACCGCCGACGACACCAGCATGGCCCCAAAGGCGGAGCCCACGCAGAGGGCCGGCGTATTGCTTTTCTCCAGTCGGTTTTCCGCCACCCACTTGATGATGACGACAAACAGCAGCGCCGCTATGTATTTGATGTTGGTCAGCAGATGGGAGGAGAACACATACCCCAGCAAAGCACCCAGCGCCGCACAGTGGGCGTATCGCCCTGTCAGCGCCGCCGCAAAGGACACGCCAAAGGGAGCAATCCCTCCCAGTATAAAGGAGTTTGCCATGACAAACCCGGATACCGCCGCACCTGCCAGCTCCAAGATTGTACGGTTGCTTTTCACCACCTGCCGGAGCTTGTCCATTGCGGCAACGCCCGTCATATCCGTCCTGTTTTCCATCAACGTCCGCCCTTTCCATATCCGGGATTTCCTGAAAGAATCTGTTTTTCCACCACTGTGGGAACTCATCTTCCATTTTATCCCTGAATATGGAAAAAACGTGTCGAAATCATACCGTTTTCAGCGTTTGATTTTCATTTCAGCCAATTGTAGAGCAAAATCCTCTATTTTACTTCCCCCCAAAGATATGGTATACTAATACCATATTTACAAAATCGAAATGAGGAGAGGGTCTTTTGGGCAGTCTGGTCACAATTCGGGTGCCGGATGAATTTGCGGAAAGGGTCAAAACCTTTTGCAAACAGAGACAATACACGCCGGGCGATATGACCGTAACGCTCATTGAGCCGTCGCTCCTTGAATCCATTTCCGGCATCGAGCAAAAGCTGCGCTCCTTCTGTCTGGCGCAAAAGGATTTCAACGTTGTCATTGGCGGGCCCAGCTGCTACAACAATCAGCTGCTGTACCTGAATGTTTTGCCGGGCTATATCCAGATGACACGCAACGCGTTGCTGGATTATCTGAAAATACCCGCCCGGGACAAGGCCTATCGCCCCCACCTGACCTTCATGCGCTCTCTGCCGGGCCGCGAGCTGGATCTAAACCGGATGCTCACCGAGGCCCAGCAGCATTTTACCACCCCGTTTTCCTTTACAGCCAGCCAATTGGAGCTGTACACCCAGCAGCACAGCAACGCCCCCTTCAAGCCGTTTTGCTCCGTGGAATTTACGGGCCGCTGACGGCAGGGGATTTCGCTTTCTGC
>JAJDGX010000280.1 GCA_030265885.1 Ruminococcaceae bacterium OttesenSCG-928-L11
CGGTTTGATGTGCGGGTGGGCATGCGGCAAAACGACTTCGAGTTTGAGAAGGACACCAAGGCGGTCTCCCGCCGCCACGCCGTTATTCAGAACACGGGGAACGGCTATGTGGTGCTGGATCTCAACTCCAAGGCAGGCACCTACATCAACAAAACCCGCATCCTGCCCAACCAGCCTCACCCCCTGAATGTCAGCGATACCGTGGCCTTTGGCAACGCAGGTGCGGAATATGTATTTGAGGTATAGAACCAGGCTCCCTCTGTCCGCCATCAAAAACGCAATGGATCCCCCCCCGCGGGATTTTTGCGGCACAGGCGATTTTGAAGATATGCTCCAAGAGGCGGAGCGACTTCTACCCATCATCGGAATCGCACTGCTGGCGCTGATTCTCCTGATTGTCCTGATTGCAGTGCTGCTTGTCCGCCGCCACAAAAGGAAAAAGCGGATGACCCGGCAAGCCGCTGTTCTGCCCATCGTCTCCGTCCCCGGCAGCGGCGAAAACCCGGAAACCGAGGGCATCGAGCCGCTGCCGGATACGGAACCCGCCTCACCTGCAGGCTGGGACTGTCCGGCTTTCTCCCTGCAATCGGCCCAGGGCGGGCTGCACATGGGCAAGCTGACCGAGGCCGGCGTTATTGTGGGCCGCGCCCCCGGGCCCGGCGGCCTGACCATCGACTACGACCGGGGCATCTCTAAACAGCACTGCCGCATCTTCGCCCACGGCCCCCGGGTCATGGTGGAGGATCTGGGTGCCATGAACCGAACCTACCACAACGGCGTGGCGGTGGCCCCCACCGTCCCCGTCCTCATCCGCACCGGCGACACCCTCCTCCTCGGCAAAACCACCTTCACCCTAACCCTACACTAAACTATGTAAAGGCCTCTTCTTTCTTTTGGAAAAAAGAAAGAAGCAAAGAAAATCCATCCGCTTCGCGATTCCTTCCACAAAGCAGCCCGGAACCGGCTCATCCATTTCGCAAATCCCTACATATGGAACCGCGGAGCGCATATTTTTTCTTTGGTACTTTCTTTTTTGATTCAAAAAGAAAGTACGGTCTTAGCTTAAATAAAAGAGGGAATATGGATAGAGAAAATCGGCCTGTCATATTGGCGGGAACCTATGAAATACGGGAAACCATCGGCTCTGGCGGCGGCGGTGTGGTATACAAGGCATGGCACACCCGCCTGCAAAAGGAAGTGGTGCTCAAGGAGATGACGGGCAGCGGCTCGGCCCGGCTGGAGACCCAGCGCGCCGAGGTTGACATCCTCAAATCCCTGAAGCACAGCTACCTGCCCCAGGTCTACGACTTCATCCAGGAGGACGGCAAGACCTACACAGCCATGGAGTACATCCAGGGCTGGAGCCTGGACAAGCTGCTGGAAAAGGGGGAGCCCTTCTCCCGGCCCCAGGTGGTCAAGTGGACACGCCAGCTGTGTCAGGCGCTGGAGTACCTTCACGGCCAGCAGCCCCCCATCCTCCACAGCGACATCAAGCCCGCCAACGTCATGCTGACCCCCAGCGGGGACATCTGCCTCATCGACTTCAACATCTCCCTGATGCTGGGGGATGACGGGGCCATTGCGGTGGGCCGCACCCACGGCTACGCCTCCCCGGAGCAGTACGCCCCCATCGAATCCATTCTGGGCACCAGCCGGGACAGCAGCGGCCCGGCAGACACCGAAGCAGTCTCCGACACCGACATGCTGTCCGACACCACCGTCGTCGACGACTCCCTGACCGGCGCCACCTTCATGGAAGGGGACAGCGCCACCGAGGTCACCGGCACACCGCCGTCTGTTCCCCAGCCGGCCTCCAACACCATGCCCATCCGCCTGCGGCTGGATGTCCGGTCGGACATCTACAGCCTGGGCGCCACCATATACCATCTCCTCACCGGCCAAAAGCCCCAGCGAATGGCCACGGATGTCATCCCCCTTTCGGCCACGGGCCACTACGGCAAAAGCCTGTCCACCCTGGTAGAGACCGCCATGAACCCGGATCCCTCCCGGCGGTACCAGTCCATGACCGAGATGCTGGCGGCGGTGAATCGCCTCCACCGGGACGACCCCCGATACAA
>JAJDGX010000281.1 GCA_030265885.1 Ruminococcaceae bacterium OttesenSCG-928-L11
CATCCTTAAACAGGGCCTGATTCACCAGAATGTAGTTGTTCAGGGTTTTCGTTTTCAGGGTCAGGATGTTTTTCTTGGCGTCGAAGGAAAGGACGCTTTCGTTGAGAGAGACCAGCTTGTTTTTTTGCACCTCGTACACAAACACTTGGGCCTTGGTGGTGCCCTTTGGCGTAAACTTGGCCCGGTTGATGGGAATTTGCAGCTTGCCGGTTTTCTCAAAGGTATCCCGGTCGCCGATGAAATTGAAATACTCGATGTAGGCGTCGGGGTACATGTCGGCAATGGCGGACTGGGCCGAGCGATCCAGGTTCAGGTAATAGCGCTTGCCCTTTGCCACCGTCGCCTCGTACTTGACATTGCTGCCAAAATCGAAGGTGGCGCCGCCGCCGTACTGCTTCATGGCGTAAAACTGGATTGGGGATTGGGCGGTGTAGATGGTGTCCCGGTCGATGTTGACCTGCCGGTTGATCATGCTCATCTGCATGGAGGTCAGCGTCTCGGGGCAGGAGGCCTTCTTGACCGACAGAACGATGCTCATTTTAATGGTGGTGTGGGCGCTGCCGGTGTAGTCGGTGTTGAAGGAAATTTTGGCGTACACGCCGCTTTCCAGACCCTTCACCTTGGCCTTTTTGCCGTTGACCAGCTCGACACCGCTGATGTACTGATCCCCCATCGACGCCTTGTAGGACACGGTCACCGAGTGGTTTTTGATGTCCTTGTCGGAGGCTGCCACCGGGTCGTTGTCGTCGGGGGCGTCGTCGCTGTTGTCGTAGGTGTAGACGGGGATGTACAGGTCGCTGCCCGGCCAGATGGTCTCGAAGTCCACATCCAGGTAGGCCTCGCCGTTGTACACCAGCACCATCTCGGACGGCTCAAATGCGAACGCCTGCTTGGTGTCGGAGTAATCGCCCCAGCGGAGGATTCCGTCATAGGCGAAAGCCGGCACTGCTCCGCCCCATACCATTGCCAACGCCAGCAAAACTGCCAGCCACTTGTGAATGTGCAAACGCTTCATTCGTTTTCCCTCAAATCTGCAAAATAACATTAGATAAATCAAACTCTATCGGACAAAACACAAAACACCTTACAACTTTTTTATCGGCCGTTCCCTTTATTTCTGAATGTTATTTCGGCGAAATGCCGTATACGCGGCAGGCGTTTTCGAACGTTGCGTCCAGCAGCTGCTGCACCTCCAGCCCCTTTGCCTGGGCCATTACGGCGGCGGTGTGGGGAATCATGGAGGAATCGCACCGCTGCCCCCGCAGCGGCACCGGCGCCATATAGGGGCAGTCGGTTTCGATGAGGAGACGGTCGGTCGGGATGACCGCCAGCGCTTCAATGGCGCGGCGGGCGTTTTTGAAGGTGACAGCCCCCGTAAAGCCGATAAAAAGCCCCAGCTTCAACAGCTCCTTCGCCATTTCGGCGGATCCGGAATAGCAGTGGACGACGCCCCGGGGCCGGTATTTCACCAGCAGATCCATCACGTTCCGGTGGGCCTCCCGGTCGTGGATGATAACCGGCAAATCGTGCTTCACCGCATAGGCAAGGTGCCGCTCGAACACCTCCCGCTGCTTCTCCCGGGGGGAGTGGTCGTAGTGGTAATCCAGCCCGATTTCCCCCACTGCCTTGCATTTTTCGTATTGGAACAGCTCGTCCAGCCGGGCCTCCAGGTTGTCCGGCGCGCTCTTGGCGTCGTGGGGGTGAATGCCGGCGCTGCACCAGATGTAGTCGTACCGCTCCGCCATTTTGCGGCCCCGCGCAGCCGATTCCAGGGTGTCTGCCGCAGCCATCACCGCCCGAATGCCCCGCTGGGGCAAATCCGCCAGCAACGCCTCCCGCTCCCCGTCAAACTGCTCCGCGTCGTAGTGGGAGTGGCTGTCGAAAATATTGTGGTATTGTGTCATTTGTTTTCCTCCGTTTAGGGGCCTTCTTTTTCTTTGCGAAAAGAAAAAGAAGCAAAAAGAAACGCATACAACTCCGTTGATTGCAGCCGGATGTCGGTGTAGGCCGTCCGACTTATGCCTCAAGATTGCAAATTGACGAGGCATAAGTCTGGTGCGTGGCCTTGT
>JAJDGX010000282.1 GCA_030265885.1 Ruminococcaceae bacterium OttesenSCG-928-L11
TCCACTGTGTCACCCAAAGGCGGTGGATGCCGTCGGAGCTTTTGACGGTGCCTGTTATGGGATTGGATTGCATACAGTCCTCCATTTCCGACAGGGGCTTCATTGTCGCGTTGGTATGATTGTCACGTCGGCGTTTTTTCAGTGGAACTCGTACTCCACGCTGGTAATCTGCGCTTCGGAGCGGTTTTCGATGAAGCAGAGCACATGCTCCAGGGTGCTGTCAGCCTGGGCGGTGTCTCCGGTGACGCAGACTACGGCCAGTACGGCGGTTTGAATGACGTCCTGGTGCTCGACCTCCGCAATGGAGACATTGAATTTGTCGCAGACCTTGGCGATGGCGCTTTTGACCACCATCCGCTTATCCTTCAGGGACTTTGCCCAGGGAATGTGCATGGTCAGCCTCATGGATTTGATAATCAAGGGAGCCCTCCTTCGGCGATAAAGGAAAATAGGAAATGAGTGTGAGAGATGGGGTGCCTGCGCACCAGTTTATCGGATAACTGGCGGCAGCCATAAAGTGAATGGGGGTTGGGGCAACGGCCCATTCGAAATGCGCCGCAGGCACCTCTCAAATGTGAAATCGTTTTTTTAGTTCCATTTTTGTGGCGTTGTCGGCGAAAATGAAGATGCTCACCAGGGAAATCGCCGAATAGAGGGCCGACACCACAGCCGGCCATCGCACGGTGCTGATGCCTACCGTCCACAGGATGATGGGGATGAATCCCAGCAGGGCAATCAGCAGGAAATACAGGATAAAGCTGTTGAGATCCACCCGCTTGACAATGATTATAATGGTAATGCTCAGCATGGCGATGACAAATAGGGCGGGGATGACGTAATTGACGGCCCAGCCGTTGTCTCCGGCGAAGTAGTCGGTGATCCACAGCATGGCCGACAGGCTGACCACCTGCACCATAATGTTATAGCCAAGCTTGGCGTGGCGGCGGATAGCGGTGCCGATGGCCGCCCACATGTATAATATTCCGGCGATGACAAGAATTGACCACAGAATGGTGTCGTGGGTGCGGTAGGTCAACAAATTGATGGTGAGGCAGACGCTGCCCACCGTAATGGAAAGAAACAGCAAAATACGGAAGATGATGTTGTACTTTTCCGCCTGGGCCGCGCTGTTGGGGTAGGAGGGCGCCTCGGGTTTGGTGTCCTCTCTGACCAGCATGGCGTGGCACAGGGGGCAGTATTCGATGGGGTTATCCACCTTTACACCGCATTGTTCACAGCGTTTCAACCGTTTCCGCCTCCTCCCCGTTGCAGGTGATGGTGATGTCGACGCCATGATAGGCGAGATAGGTCAAAAACAGGCGCTGGGCCTTTGTTTCCTCGATGCAGGAGGTGAAATTGATGATAAACTGCTCGCGGAAGGACGTGACAGTGGCCTTCAACCGGTGGATGGGGGTGGGGTTGAGCAGGCAGTGGAACGAGTGAATGTACCCGGCAAAGGGCTCCGGCATGGTGATGCGCCCCATGTTGGACAGCGCGCAGGTGGTGCCGGTTTCGCTCTGGTGATAGGCAGCCCGCAGCACCAGATTTTTGAGGAACAGGGGGGTGATGCCGGTGAAGATATTGCGCTGCACTGCCATGTTGTAGTTCATGCGCAGGGCCAGCATTTCCGGCGTTGTTTTTTGGCGGAGTTGATTGGTTACCGATGCCAGCACTGTGTCAAAATCCGCCGGCCCGCTTTGGAAGTTGTAGCCAACCTCCACGACGCTGAAAAAATTGCGGGCGGTCTCCGATGTGAAGTGTCCGCGCAGGTCGACCGGCACGTTGACGCCGATGGTCTTGGACATGGCTCGCTTGGGCACCAGGCCCTTGTAGATGGAGACTATCATCAGCGCGGACAGATAAGCCGTGATGGTGGTGCCCTTGTCCTTGGCCAGCTTTAGAATCTGGCTGGTGGGCATGCGGGCGCTGATGATTTTGACGGCGTCCGGCGGCAGCAGGGTGCCGCTGATGGTGTAGGCCTTCTCCTTAAAGGGGCTTTTTTTCATGGAGGGGTCGTAGTGGTGCTTGAAGCTGTCCTCCACCATGTGGGCCGGCGGAGCGGCTTT
>JAJDGX010000283.1 GCA_030265885.1 Ruminococcaceae bacterium OttesenSCG-928-L11
AGGGTTAGCTCTGCTGCCCAAAGAAAGCGTAGCATCTATGTCCGCACCTGCCAGAGACGGGGTAAAGCCCGTCTCTTCGGTGCTGGGGCGGAAATTGCGTACGATACTCATTGCCCCCCCAATATGCCCTGGCAGAGGGCGCAGGCTGTGGGGGTGGCGGCCATGCCGCCCAAAGAGGTCTCTCGCAGCTCGGCGGGAATGCGGTTTCCCACCTGGAGCATGGCCTCCACCATCTCATCGAAGGGGATGCGCTCGGTGATGCCGGCCAGGGCCATCTCGGCGCAGATAAGGGCGTTGGCGGCTCCGGCGGCGTTGCGCTTTTGGCAGGGGGCCTCCACCAGTCCGGCTACAGGGTCGCAGACCAGCCCCAGCAGATTGGCCAGCGCCATGGATGATGCGGCAAGGCATTGATCCGGCGGCGCGCCCATCAGTTCGGCTGCCGCCCCTGCCGCCATAGCGGAGGCTGCTCCCACCTCCGCCTGGCACCCGCCCTGGGCACCTGCCACGGTGGCATTGCGCATAATCAAATACCCGATGGCGGCGGCGGTGAACAGAGCCTCCACTATTTTGTTGTCATCCAAGCTGTGTTCCTTCTGCAGGGCAAGCAGCACACCGGGCAGCACGCCCGAGGAGCCTGCCGTAGGCGCCGCCACAATCAGGCCCATGGAGGCGTTGACCTCCAGCACGCCCATGGCATAGGCGCTTGCTTTGGCAGATACAGTGCCGGAAATGGCGGAGCCTGCTTGCAGTCGGGAAGTCAGCCGGGCCGCTTCGCCGCCAATCAGCCCGCCCATGGACTTCCGGTCTCCCGCCAGAGAATCCCGAACCGATTGCTTCATGATTTGCCACGAATGGGCCATGCGGGCGATTATGGCGTCGCGGTCGCCGTCAAACAGGGCCATCTCCCGGCGCAGCATGGCCTCCCACAGGGGGATGTGCTGCTGGGTGCAGCATTCGATAAGCTGTGCAGCTGTGCGAAAATCCATAGCGTTACTCCTTGTTCGATAGCGGGCCAAATAAACCTCCCCGGGGCATGCCCAACAAAGTTGGGCGGGGAATCAAACCCTTTCGGTTCATTGAATCAAAATGGCGCTGGCGATGTCGCCGTGGGCCTCGATCTGGTCGATGACATCGGCGGGGATGGCCTCGTCGGCTTCGATGATGGTGCAGGCCTTCTCGCCCTTGTTTTCCCGATACAGCCGCATAAAGGCGATGTTGATGCGGTGGGTGGAAAGCTTGCCCGCAATGTGGGCCACCACACCGGGAGTGTCCCGGTGGCGGATGAAGATGGTGCTGTATTCGCCGGAGAGCTTGACGTCCACCCCATCGATGGCCCGGATTTCCGCCCGTCCGCCACCGGTGGAAACGCCACGGACAGTGATGGCTTCGCCCATCTCGTCGATGACGGCGATGTCCACGGTGTTGGGATGCACCTCCCGTTCCTCGGTGTCGATGGAAAAGGATATGGCTACGCCCCGGGCCTCCGCGTGGCGAAAGGAGTCCCGGATGCGGGGGTCGTCGGCCTCAAAGCCCAGAATGCCTGCC
Source organism: Ruminococcaceae bacterium OttesenSCG-928-L11 (assembly GCA_030265885.1). Taxonomy (GTDB): domain Bacteria; phylum Bacillota; class Clostridia; order Oscillospirales; family Ruminococcaceae; genus WRAV01. The sequence continues at coordinate 1,546 of JAJDGX010000283.1, forward strand.
ACAAGAGCGCGGTCGGTGCCGTGACCCTTGTAGGTTCGCGCAAAGGAGCCGTAGAGGGTGAAGGCCGCAGAGCGGATCTCCCCCTTGATTAGCTTGCGGGTAAGCAGAGCAATGCGAACCGCCCCCGCCGTGTGGGAGCTGGACGGCCCTATCATGTTGGGCCCAATCACATCAAATGCAGAAATAGCTTTCATAATAAACCCTCGCAGCGTGAAGCGGCGCATATCGCTCCACGGATGGTGGCCGGAAGATGGGAGGAACACTGAGGCGGGAATTGCCGGCGGACGTGAGTCCGGCGACTCCGCCGGCAGGCGGAGGGGTTTCATGGAGCAAAGCGGAGTGAAACCGCAATTCCCGCCGGGCTGCCCGATATAGCCGGACTAAAAAGCCAGCGAGCGGTTCAAAGGGCTTTACCCGAGTTGTTTTACAAACAACTTGCAATGAACGAGCGGATGAGAGAAGGGCGCCGGTAAAAGGGCACAAAGCGGGGACGAGCGCACCAGCCAAGCCGGTCGTCATC
>JAJDGX010000284.1 GCA_030265885.1 Ruminococcaceae bacterium OttesenSCG-928-L11
TATCAATAATGTCGATGACGGGCTCGCCGCAGATATTGTGGACGGGCAGATTAACCAGCACATCGTAGACGCCATTTTAAAGTCGGTGGAACAGGAAAAATGGATCGCGGTTTAGTATCGGACAGCTGCCTGGAAGTTTGACTTTAGACAAAAGTGCTTTATGTGGAGGGAGACCGATGAGTAACAGGAAAATTAACGTCACCATTTACAACGAAGATTACCCGGATTATCACCCGGAAGAGGTAAAGGAAGCATATCCAAACGGAATACACGGCGTGCTGAGCGAAATTCTTGAACGAGAGGACTGCCTTGGAAAATTGCGAATCGCAACATTTGAAACCCACAGAGAAATTCTGACTCAGGAGGTTTTGGATGACACCGACGTACTTGTCTGGTGGTCTCACAAGCAGCAGCAGGAAGTAGACGACCGGGTTGTTTCTATGGCAGCCTTGCGCGTTCTGCGGGGGATGGGCTTCGTTGCCCTTCATTCCGCCCATGCGTCGAAATTGTTCCAGAAGCTGATGGGCACAGAGACATATATGCTGCGCTGGAGAGTAGCGGGCGAACGGGCTCGCCTGTGGACAGTGGAAAACAATCACCCCATTGCGGAAGGGATACCGGAAACATTTGTTGTGCCGCACGATGAAACGTATGGGGAGCCATTCGGAATCCCGCAACCGGACGAGTTGGTTTTTTTGTCATGGTTTCAAGGTGGAGAGGTGTTCCGAAGTGGGTGCACATGGAAACGCGGGGAAGGAAAGATTTTCTATTTTCAAAACGGCCATGAGACATACCCGGTTTATTACCAGCCGGAGGTGCAGCGAATCTTTGCAAACGCCGTAAAATGGGCGAGTCCGGTTAAACGATGCTGCATGGTGGATCGGGGCGGCCGCAACGCCCCTCCCATGGAGTTGGCCAATACATAGTGTACGGACAGATGCAGTTGCCGCCTTAGAGAGGAGAGTCGGAGACATGAACCGCAAGATCAATCTCACGATTTACAATGAAAATTATCACGAGCAAACAAATCCCGAGGTAGCAAGCGTTTATCCCCAGGGAATCCATGGCGCAGTCCGCTCCATCTTTGATGGGGACGAGGACATTGGAGTAATCCGGGTGGCAACCTTGGCGGATCACGAGGAGATTCTGACAAAGGAGGCGCTGGATGATACCGACGTTATGATCTGGTGGGGCCATGTTCGGCACAAGGATGTCAGCGATGCTGTCGTGGAGATGGTGCGCTACCGGGTGCTCCACGGCATGGGCTTTGTAGCGCTTCACTCCGCCCATGCCTCTAAGCCTTTTATGAGGCTTCTGGGGACTGAGACCGATTGGCTGCGCTGGCGGGAAGCCGGGGAGAAGGGCCGATTGTGGAATATCGCGCCCAACCACCCCATCACACAGGGACTCTCCGAATTCTTTGTAGTTCCTCACGATGAGACATACGGGGAGCCCTTTGGGATTCCTACCCCCGACGAGCAAATCTTTCTGACATGGTGGCAGGGCGGCGAGGTGTTCCGCAGCGGATGCACATGGATGCGGGGCCAGGGGAAAATTTTTTACCTCCAAAATGGCCATGAGACATTCCCGGTGTACTTTCAGAAGGAAATTCGATTGATTATTAAAAATGCAGTTAAGTGGGCTTGCCCCTTGCGGAGGAATCTCATGGTGGATTATGGCGGAAGCAATACCCCGCCCTTGGAAAAATATGAGTTGGAGGATGGCGATTTCTTCACTCTAAATCCCGATGAGCATGCCGGCGCGAAATAACAGATGTGTGGAAAGGCACCAGAAACGGCATAGGAAGCACAGTCGACAAACCATACATAAATATACGTCGGGTAGTCTGTAAGGAGCAGAGGATTGGCGGGTAGCCAATCCTCTGCTCCTTGTTGGGGCTTTTCTGCTATGGCCCCTTGCATTTTGCCATATCTGCTGTGGCATCATCGGGTTTAAATGAGCCGAAAGGGTCCAAGTCGCCGCGCGGCGACAGATACCCCGCCCAACTTTGTTGGGCGTGCCCGGGGAGGTTCATTTCCCCAGA
>JAJDGX010000285.1 GCA_030265885.1 Ruminococcaceae bacterium OttesenSCG-928-L11
CATGTCGGCGTTTCGGTACCATCTCCCCCCCGCAACCGGCGGCTGCAGCGCAAACAGCGCCCCCACCGGAATGGTCTGCGGCACCTGAAACCCGCTAACCTCCGTAGTCTTGTAGGAATTGATGCTGAGAACATACTGCTTGCCTGCCGTGTCGGCGTAGATAATCGTGGCAACCCCCTGGTTTTTCGCGGCATACACGCCCCGGCTGCCGGTGAAGCAGTCCGGGGTTCGCCACCAGTCGCCGTCGGGGTTGGCGGGCAGCAGAGCAAACACATTGCCCTGCGAAAAATTGTTGCTGGTGCGAAAATCCATCCCATTGACCGTCACCCGGCCGGTAAACTGCAAATTGAGGGGCTTGCCGTTGTAGGTCAGGGTTTGCCCCGGCAGGTAGGTGCTGCCGGGTGTGGAGGTCGATGAGGAGGATGACGAACTGCTGCCGGAAGAGGAATTGCCGGAATAACTGCTGCCTGTGGAGGCGGGGGAGACATACAGGGTAAAATCCTTCGACGCGCCTTCATAGCCGTCTGCCGAGGCATTGACGGTGAGAACCGTTGTCCCCGCCCGTCGAATTCGCACAAGACCGGTACTTTCATCGATGGTGGCCACGTCCTCATTGTCGCTTTCAAAGGAATAGTCCACGCTGCTTTTGGATACATTGAAGCTGACATTGAGGATGAAGTTGGCATCCCCCACCTTCTTATCCAGATTGGTGCTGGTGCTGATCAGCAGCTTTTTTTCGGCTGCCTTCTTTGTCACCTTAACTGTCGCTGCCTTTACCACCACTTCCTCGCCTTTGGTGCCGGTGATTTCGATGTAGGTAGTGCCCGCCTTCACCCCGGTCACCACGCCGGTATCACTGATTTTGGCGTAGGCGTTGTTGTCCAGGGTGCGGTAGGTGTACACAATGCCGTTGATGCTGCTGGCCGCCGGCAACACAATCAGCGACTGGGACTCCCCCTCCTCAACAGACAGGTTGTTGTTGACGATGCTGAAGTCAAAGGGATCCTGCGGCTGCACCACATTGATGGTGACGTAGTGCTCCGCCGTCTCCTCTCCCCGCTTGCCCACCACCCGGATATGGCTGGTGCCCGCTGTTTTGCGGGCAATGACCACGTTGCGATCCAGGTAGATATAGGCGCTTCCCTCGGTTATGGAATAGGTGTATTTCGGGCCGTCTGCCGTTTCCGGCGGATCCGGCTCGATGGTGATGCGCCCGTCAATTTCCAGGGTGTGCTCGGCTGTCACGGTAAAGTCGAAGGGTGCAGTCTCCCCGGCTTCCTCAGCAAGGCCGTGGATGGGGAAAAACCCTGCCAGCACGACCATGCACAGGGCAATCAGCGCCCCTTGCTTGTTCCATATCCCTTTCATGAGCTCACCATCCTTTGGGATTTTGGGCAATCGGCTCCACCTTGGGCTGGAGCACTGCCGCTCCGTCGTCGTCGGGGGACTCGCTCTGCCCTGTGGCAGACTCGATTAAGAAGCGGTTCCAGGCCTCCAGCAGTTCCGTATCGCCCTTGGCCACTGCAAACCGGCATTCGGCCATGGGTGTGTCGGGAAGGCTGTCGCACCGGAGGTGGCTCCCGTATTCCCCCATGATTTGCTCGGCCTGCCAGCGGAAGCACAGCACCGCGTCCAGTTCATCCCGCAGCAGGGCCTGGGCGGCGGCGGGGATATCGGTCACCTCCGGCAGGCTGCCCGCCAGCCCCGGCAGGGCCTCGGCCGCCGGGGAACCGCATCCATTGCCGACCCGAGCCGTCTCCAGCAAATCCGCCAAGGCGTACCAGTCCTCCCGGCGGGCCAGCACCAGAATTTCCTCGCTGCTTACGGGAGTCGTCCACTCTGCCGTTCTCTCGTCGATGGCTGCCCGGGTCAGCCGACCGATGGCCATGTCCGCTGTGTTGCGCCGCAGCGCCTCTGCCAGTTCCTCCCGTAGCAGGGGGGAGAATGTCACCTCCCGGCCCGTTGCCTCGGCAAAGGCCCGCACCGCGTCGATTTCGGTACCGGAAAACTCC
>JAJDGX010000286.1 GCA_030265885.1 Ruminococcaceae bacterium OttesenSCG-928-L11
GGGGAATCCCTGTTCCCCATCTATGACTTCACCACCCAGAGCCAGAAGCTGAAAGAGCATCATGTGGCCCTCGGCGAAACCGATGTCCTGATTATGGAGGGCATCCACGCCCTGAACCCGGAGGTGCTGGCTCACATCCCCCAGGAAACGATTTTTCGCATCTATGTCAGCGTGCGAACCAAATTCGTTTCGGGGGAAGAGGACATTCTGGTGCCCAAGGACATCCGCCTGATGCGCCGGATGGTGCGTGACAACAAGTTCCGCAACTATCCCCCCCTGCATACACTGGAATACTGGAACCATGTGGTGGCCAGCGAAAAAATCAACATCGACCTTTACCGGGACGATGTCGACCTGAAAATGGACAATACCATCGATTACGAGGTCTGTGTCTGGCACTATCTGCTCAACAACACGATGCAGTCGGTCAATATGGCGGATTACGCCGCCTATCCCCAGATGGAGAAAATCGGGAAGGGGCTGCTTCGCTTTCACGAGGTGGATCACACGCTCATCCCCCAAAACAGCCTGCTGCGGGAGTTTATCGGCTGACAAAGCGCCTTCGGATGGGTTTTTAATGTGATTTTAATGCGTTTTGGCGAGATTTTTACATAAAATAAATGCAAAGTTCCTCCTCCCTGTGTATAATAAGGACAGTACAAGACACAAAACAACACCAAGCAACCATACACTAAGCCGATACACACTTACACTTAGGAAAGAGGGAAATAAATGAGCAGATTTGACGAAATTCTGGACGACGTTATTGGCAAGGCAAAGGTCGCCGCAGACGTCACCGCCAAAGCCACCACTGAAATGGTGGAGTTCGGCAAGCTGAAATACAAGGCCAAACAGATTGCCTGGGATATTGAAAAAGCCTACGCCAAGCTGGGCGCCCTGGTATACGAAGCACGGAAGAGCGACGAAAACTTCGACGATGCCGTTATGCTGGCGGTGGAGGAGCTGGATGTCCTCAATTCCCGTCTGGACGATTTGGAGGATAAGCTGGCGGATCTGCGCACCGACACCGTAAAGGAAGCCCGCAGCAGCCGCCCCCGGCCGGAACCGGAGGAAGCCCCGACAGAAGAGCCGGAAGAGGAAGTCTACAACTACTCCGAAAACGAATAGCACCCCGATTTGACACCTTAAAGCTGTAAGAGAATATATCCTCTGTGCAAAACCCCACCGTGTTCGGCGGGGTTTTGTGCTGTCGAACCCCAAATAAATGCCGGATTTCCGCCCCAGGCAGAATATCGAACCCGGGCGCAGGCCATACTTGTGAGGAGGAGAGCCGTGTCCAATCGGTAATCTTACGGGGCGCTCACAGGGCTTCCGGATGAAAAAAACAGGTTTTCGGAGCGTTTCCCTTCGATTCCTGCTAGAAAAAGTGATTTTCTTGCTTATAATGGGAAAAAAAGTTGCGAAAATACTTGAAAAACTCTCTCTTTTAGGGTAAGATGGATGAGGTTTCATTATGAGCCGAAAGGGTTTGAGCCGCTGTTCGCGGCGGCATATGCCCCGTCTGCCTACGGCGGAGAATATCATTTTTGCGGACGGTGCAGATTGGCACGGAGTCATTCACACTGCCCAGAGGATTGTTGACATGGAGTTTGTGACAAAGGAATCATACGGGATCGACGATCTGCTGGCTATCATGGCAATGCTGCGTGCGCCTGACGGCTGCCCTTGGGACAGGGATCAAACCCACGCTTCCATACGCCGGAACTTCATAGAGGAAACCTATGAAGCGGTGGAGGCCATCGACACGAACGACACCGCCCTCCTCAAGGAGGAGCTGGGGGACGTTCTGCTGCAGGTGGTATTCCACGCCCGCATGGAGGAAGAGAACGGCTCTTTTTCTTTTTACGACGTCTGTGACGGCGTCTGCAAGAAGCTGATTCACCGTCATCCCCACATCTTTGCCGACACAGTCGCAAACAGCTCCGAAGAGGTGCTGAACAACTGGGATGCCATCAAGAAAGAGGAAAAATCCCAGAAAACCC
>JAJDGX010000029.1 GCA_030265885.1 Ruminococcaceae bacterium OttesenSCG-928-L11
GGCCGCACCTGAATCTCCGCCCACCGGCCCCGCTCCTTAAAGCCCATGGAACCGTAATAGACAGACAGGCTCTCCGACGCGGCATATATGGCGGGTATCTTCTTTGTTTTCAAAATTCGATTCATCAAATTGCGGCAAATCAGACCGGCATGCCCCTGTCCCCGATGCTCCGGCAAGGTGCAAAGCCCGCCGATGACCGAGTGTGTCTTGCCGGAGGCATACACCCCCCCGCAGGAGATAAGCTCGTCATCCTCCCAAATCCCGGCGCAAAAGCCCAGCTTATGGCGGACAAGGTGAGAGGTATGAGTATACCACGCCCCCCGATTGGTGCTGGCCTCAAAGTCGGCGTCCACCTCGCACATCAGGTCGTACAGCGCGGGGACAGACGGGGACTCGTCAATGGCAGAGAAATCATCCTCCAGCAAGGCGCTGTCCCGGTATGCCATACCGTAAACAAAGGTCGTCCGCCCGATGTCCGACAGCTGCGCCGCCAGCGACGGGGAACAGGAAATGGCAGAACCATCCCCGGTAAAGCGGACAAATTCCTCCAGCTCATAGGCGTCGGCCTGCAAACTGTCGCAGACCGAAAGCTGGCCGCCATAGCGGGATATAGCCGCCACAGGCTGGCCAAGACCATTGACCTGCACCCAGAAGCAGACGTCCCGGTAAGAAAGCTTGAACATATTGAACAGCATCTGCAGACGCGCACCGGAAATAGGCTCCAACTCCGCCGCCTGAAAAAACAGCTCCGTGAGTTCCGGCTTGCCGCTTTCAAGAAAATGTATCATGGTACCTCCGTATAGGGGAATGGTTGGTTTTGTGGCAAGGGGTGTCTGGTGGGCACACAGCCTTCTTATGGCCCTGGCGGGCCATCGGGACACCCCTATATAGGGTTTCCCACGGCTGGACGACCCACTGGGTCGTCCAGCCTCCCTTCCTGACATTTCGCTGTCGCTGGGGTGTTTCGCTTGCTGCGGCAAGCGACCAAAGGCGCTGCCTTTGGAAACCGCAACCTTTTGAAAAAGCTTGACCAAAACTTTATTCGCTTCGCGATCCCTTGTTTAGGAGTCGCGGAGCGCATGTTTGCGGGTTCAACCCGCTTGAAAAAGCTTGACCAAAACTTTATTCGCTTCGCGATCCCTTGTTTGGGAATCGCGGAGCGCTTGTCTGCGGGTTCAACCCGCCCGCTGCTTCACACAGCTTTACTAACAACTCTTTCGTATCCACAATATCCTGTACCCGCAGCATGTTGGAGGGGGAGTGGAGATACCGGCAAGGCATGCTGACTGCCAGCGTTTTCGCACCGGATCGGGCCACCTGAATGGATCGGGATTCATTGCCCCCGGCAACCCCCTGCTTGGCCTGTACAGGGATGTTGTTGGCCTTGGCTACCTCAAAGGCCAGACGGTACAATCCGATATCGTAGACCGTGCCCCTGTCCTGGAAGGAGATTACAGGCCCCTGTCCAAACCGGCAAACCTCCTTGTCGGCGGCAACTCCGCCAATGTCCGAGGCCGTGGTGGCCTCCACTACAAAGGAAACATCGGGTGCAACCGCGTAAGCGGCGGTGACAGCGCCGGTGCAGCCGGTCTCCTCCTGCACGGTAAAGGCAAACCAGCTGTCATACGCCAGATCCGACTGGATCATGTCGACCAGCACCCCACAACCGGCCCGGTCATCCAGGGCCCGCGCCAGAATATTCCCCTCGCCGATTTCAGTAAAGCGGCTCCAGAAAATCACACGGTCGCCGGGAGAAACATGGCGCTCCGCCTCTTCCTTGTCCTTGGCGCCGATATCGATGAACAGCTTGTCCAGCGAAACAGCCTCTTCCCGTTCCTTTTCGGTTTGATGGTGGATGGCCTTGGTGCCGATGACACCGGCCAGCCGTTTGTCGCCGACTTCTACCGGCTTTCCCACTACAACACGGCTGTCAATGCCACCCACAGCGGAAAATCGCAGTAGGCCGTCCTCGCCGATGTGGGTGACAATAAAGCCAACCTCATCCATATGCGCGCTGAAGAGAATGGTTTTCGCAGGCCGTTTTTGTCCTTTTTTAAATGCGATCAGGTTGCCCAGGGCATCCACCTGCATCGATTCCACATGATCGGCAATCAGCGCGGCAATCTGTTCCCGCACCTTGCCCTCGTCACCGGAAACACCGGGAATATCGGTCAATGTCCGAATGGTTTCAAGCATCGTCTGCATTATTGCACCTCCAAATCCCGGAACGCGGCAATGTAGGCGGCGATGAGCTTGGCCGTATTGTCCACGTCGTCCGCCAGCACCGTTTCAATGGGTGTATGCATATATTTCTGCGGGATCGAGAGCAGCCCCGTCACCACACCGTAGTGGGAGGTGACGATGGAGTCGGCGTTAGTGCCGGTGCGCCCGCCCATTACCTCCAGCTGATAGGGAATGTGATTGTCCCTTGCCAGCCGGATAAAGGAATCCGACATGTGCCTGTTCAGGATGGGCGCAATGCCTATCATCGGGCCCTTGCCCATCTCACCGCATTTTTCCTTGTCGGCGTCGGGGGTGCGGGCAAAGCTGACATCCACGGCAATGGCGTGGGTGGGGGCAAAGGCATAGGCCGCTGTTTTGGCACCCATTCCGCCCACCTCCTCCATAGAGGAGAACACCACGCTCAGCCCGCAATCCAGGGAGCGATCCCCCAGATATTCCAGCGCCTTCAAATGGGTTACGCAGCCGGCCCGGTCATCCAGAGCCTTGCCACTGACAATGCCGCCCAGCAAATTTCGGGCAGGGGTGTCAATGGTGACGCGGTCGCCGGGGAAAACCCGCTTCTCCGCCTCTTCCCGGGAGTAGCCAATGTCGATGTAAATCTCATCCACCTTGGGGTTTTTCTTATCCCCGGTGCTGAGATGGGGCGGGGTGGAGCAAACCACACCGGGCAATGCCCCGTCCACCGTGTGCACCCGAATCGGTGCCGCCGCCAATATCCGGCGATCCACGCCGCCGCAATTGGACACCCGCAAAAAGCCCTTTTCATCCACGCAGGTGACAATCATGCCAACCTCATCGATGTGGGCGTCCAGCAACAGATGGGGCCCATCGGGCCGGGGCTCCTTCACAGTGCAGACAACGCTGCCCAATGCCGTAATAACGGTCTTGCCAAAGGGGGAGAGAAGGCCGGCGGCATAATGAACCGCCTCATCCTCCCGGCCGGATACCCCCGTCTTGGACGAGAACTCCAGCAACAACGATTTCGTATCCAACATCATATACACCTCATGATTTGCTGTGATAAAATTTGTGGAACATAGAAACACCCAGCCGCCATTTGCAGCGGCAGGGCACAGGACTGGAAATGCGATCAAGCCAATAGACCAGTGAACAGTTCGTCGGGCTTTACCCCGACGATTCGTGAACGGACGGAAGCACAAAGCCGGCAAAAGGCCACAGAGCACGGACAACCGCACCAGCAAAACCGGTCATCATCCTGACCGATTTTGCGGCCCATCCCGCCCTGCCCCCGGCGGCACCCACAAAGTAATATGCAGGATAAGACCCCCCATGATAAATCAATTGCGGGATTCTCAAGGGGGTCACCCCCTTGAGCGGGGGTTTGGGGGCAGCGCCCCCATTATAGATGCGCCGCAGGCTCCAAAATCCCCTACAGGCCCAACACAAGCTGCTTAAAGTGCCGTCCCCGCTCCTCAAAGTTGCGATAGGCGTCGAAGCTGGCGCTGGCGGGGGAAAGGGACACAATATCACCCGGCTCGGCTTTTTGGCGGGCGATGGCGACGGCCTCCGGGATATCCCGCACCATAATAATCTCCGGTGCCCCCTCCCGGTAACTGGGATGTGCGCGGACAGCGTCTGCGATTTTGGGGCCGGTGGGGCCGGAGAGCAGCATCAGCTTTACGCGTTCAATGACATCGGCGGCCATGGTATCGTAGGGGATGTTCTTGTCGGAGCCACCGCCGATGAGGATGAGCTTGCGGTCAAAGGCCCGCAGCCCCGCCACTACGCCTACGGGTGCGGTGGCAATGGAATCGTTGTACCAGCGCACGCCGTCCAGCTCCCGCACAAACTCCAGCCGGTGCTCCACACCGCCAAAGCCGACGGCCACCCTGTGGACGGCGTCTTTATCGGCCAGCCCCGCCGTCACGGCAATGGCAGCCAGGTAATTGGCCACATTGTGAAGCCCTGGCAGCCGGATATCCGCGGCGTCAATGACACGTTCCGACACACCGCGACAGACAAGCCAGAGTGCGCCATCCTTCAGGTAGGCGCCGTGATGCACGGGCCCCTCCAGGGAAAAGGCCATGGCCTCTCCCCGCACTTCCCCCGCAAAGGCGGCGGTCGTGGCGTTGTCCGCGTTGAGGACGGTGCGGCTAAAGGCGTTTTGATGCAGATAGATGTTCCGCTTGGCATCGATGTACTCCTGCAAATCCCTGTGAACATCCAGATGATCCGGCGTAATGTTGGTAATCAGGGAAATATCCGGGCCGGGTCGCATGGAAAGCAGCTGAAAGCTGGACAGCTCCACCACGGCAATGTCCGTGGGTTGAATGGTCAGGATATCCGGCAGCAGCGCCTTGCCGATGTTGCCGCCCAGATGGACGGTGTGGCCGGCGGCCTTCAAAATCTCCGCGATGAGGGTGGAGGTGGTGGTTTTCCCTTCACTGCCGGTGATGGCGATGGTGCGGCAGGGACACAGCTGAAAGAACATCTCCATCTCACTGGTAACCGCGACGCCTCTGTCCCGCAGGGCCCGAATCTCCGGCGAGCCGAAGTACATGCCCGGTGTGCGGAACACAATGGCAGCGTCCAGATTCTCCAGGTAGCCGTCCCCGGCGCGAATTTCCGCCCCGGCGGCCTCCAGAGCGGCTGCGGTGTCCTCCCACTGGGCCCGGTCGCGCCGGTCACAGGCAAGGGTGGATATCCCCTGGGCCAAAAACAACCGGATGGTGTCGGTGTTTGTCACCCCAATGCCGATAAAGGCGACGCGCTTGTCCCGGATGGCTGAAAAAAACTGTTCCGGTGTCTGATTCATGGTTTTGTCTCCTTTAAGTGACGGGTCAAATGCTGCCAAAAAAGTCAAAAATTACCAACTCGTCACTTTCCCATTATTTCATTATATACTCATTTTTATGCCAGTTCAACAGGATTATTGACAAGAAACGGTTTACATTTGCGCCCATCCCTTTTATAATGGAGAAACAGGGTCTGGGAAAAGTACCCGTATTGACAAAAAGAGCAGGAGAATCCCGTATGATCACAACCGTAACCATGAACCCGTGCATTGACTGGGGCGTCAGCCTGTCCTCGGTGGTGTGTGGGCAGCTGAATCTGGTGGACACCACCCGCACCGATGTCAGCGGCAAGGGAATCAATGTGGCGCTTGTGCTGCGGGAGCTGGGCCTGGAGCCACTGTGCACCGGCCTCAACTTTACCGGCAACGGAAGCATGCTGGAGGACAGGCTGCAGGCCGCCGCCATCCCCGGCGATTTTCTGATGGTGCCGGGCAACATCCGCACCAATATCAAGGTAACCGACACCTCCAAAAAGGAAATGACTGAGCTGAACAGCCGGGGGGAACCGGTTGACAGAGCATACCTGAAGCCCTTTCTGGAAAAGCTGCGCCGCCTTGCCGCCAGCAGCGAGATTGTGACCATCAGCGGCCGCCTGCCAAACGGATGGGCCGACGACACATACAGACAGATGATCGAAGCACTGACCGACCTGTCGGTCAAGGTAGTGCTGGACGCCGACAAGGAGCCCCTGCGGCTGGCCATACAGGCCCGCCCCTACCTGATAAAGCCCAACACCTACGAACTGGAAACCACCTTCGGCACCCCCATCCGCGGAAAACAGGACATTGTGGAGGTCTGCCGCCGCATCATCGCGGAGGGGGTCTCCATCGTATGCGTGTCCATGGGCGGGGAGGGTGCCATGATAGTGGACGCTGCCCAGGCGTGGTATGCGCCGGTGCTGCCCATTGTTCCCCGGGGCTTTCCCGGGGCGGGAGATTCCATGGTGGCCGGGCTTGTCCGGGCCATGCACGACGATTGCGAGCCGGAGGAAATGCTGCGCCACGGTATGGCGGCGTCCGCCGCGTCCATCATACGGGAGGGAACTCTGCTCTGCCAAAGGGCCGACTATGACCGGTTCCTCGGTCAGGTGCGGCTGGAGCGAGTGTAGCCTCCCTGCAAATCCACACAGCCCAAGGCGCGTCTATATGGCGAGCCCTGGCGAAAGGAACAGCGTGAAATCAAGCAAGGAAAAGGCCGGAGCCATCGTGTTGCTATTCGGCGTGATTGTTCTGGTGCTGGGCATTGTACTGGGACTGACCTACGGCACCTATTTAGTGGCCGTGCTTCTAACCTCCTCCATCGTCATCAACACGGTGGGGATTTTGCTCCTCCAGTCCGGAGGCGGCAAACGCAAATGACTGCTCCCATCAACAAACCGGAGGCACATACGGGATTATGACAGACTATTTAAAGCGCAGCTGGGCCGTCGTCAACCTCAATCATCTGGAGCACAACTTCCGGCTGATTCGGCAAACGGTCTCGCCCCACTGCATGATTATGGGCGTAATTAAGGCGGACGCCTACGGCCACGGCGACAAATACATCGCCGACCAGCTGGTGCGCCTGGGGGTGAACTGGTTCGGCGTCAGCAACCTGGAGGAGGCCCTTTCCCTGCGGCAGCAGGGCATTTACCACCCCATTCTGGTGTTTGGAGTGACTCCCTCGGAAAACGTCCGCCTTCTCAACGAATACAACGTGACCCAGACCATCTACAGCGCCGAATACGCCCGGGAGCTCCACGCCATGGCGGAGGAGGCCGGGGTAGGCGTGCAAATCCACATCAAGCTTGACACAGGCATGTCCCGGCTGGGCTTTGTGCTGGACAACGGCTTTGCCGACACCTCCCTCCACGAAATCGAGGAAATCTGCGCCATGCCCCGGTTCAACGCCCAGGGCATCTACACCCACTTTGCCTGCGCGGACGAGCTGAACGACGACTCCATCCAATATACAAGAGGGCAATTCGCCCGGTTTATGGCTGTGCTGGAGCAGCTGGAGGCCCGGGGCCTGACCTTTGCCATCCGCCACTGCTGCAACAGCGCCGGCACCATCAACTACCCCGACATGCATCTGGACATGGTGCGCCCCGGCGTGATATTATACGGCCTCAATCCCAGCGATGACTGCGCGGGCAAAGCCGACCTGCGCCCCGTTATGGAGCTGTACTCCAGCGTCTCCATGGTCAAGGAAATCGCGGAGGGAACACCGGTCAGCTATGGCCGCTGCTACACGGCCCACCGCACAACAAAGGTCGCCACCGTGGCCATCGGTTACGCCGACGGCTACGAGCGGGAGCTTTCCAACAAGGCCCGCATGCTGGTGCGGGGGCAGTACGCCAATGTCATCGGCCGGGTCTGCATGGATCAGCTGATGCTGGATGTGACCCACATCGACGGCGTAAAGGCCGGGGACTTGGTCACCATCGTAGGGGAGGACGGCTCGGCCCGCCTCACCTTCGACGAAATGGCCGAGCTCAGCGGCACCATCAACTACGAAAAGGTCTGCCTCATCGGCAAGCGCGTCCCCCGGCTCTACCGCCAAAACGGCAAGGACGTGGGCGTGGTGGATTATATCCGCCACAAGGCGTAACGACGCCGCAAAGCCAAATCCGGCGGCTCGCACCGCACACCCCTGACACACAAGGGAGGTTCCCATGGAGTATCGGATTCGGAACGCTGCCCCCGGCGACGCAGCGCAGCTGCACCGGCTGAACACGCTGTTCAACGGCCCCGGCAGCCAATCGGTGGAGATGATGACGGAGGCCCTTTCCCGGGGCGCATCACCGGCACAACCCTGACACACAAGGGAGGTTCCCATGGAGTATCGGATTCGGGGTGCTGTCCCCGGCGACGCAGCGCAGTTGTACCAGCTGAACACGCTGTTCAACGGCCCCGGCAGCCAATCGGTGGAGGCGATGGCGGCGACTCTTTCCCGGGGCGGCGAGTTGGTGCTTGTGGCGGCGGGAGCGGACAGGCTTCTCGGCTTCTGCTGCGGGCAACTCAAGGAAAGCTTTTGCTACAGCGAGCCCGCCGGCGAAATCACCGAACTGTATGTGCGGCGGGAATGCCGCCGCAACGGGATAGCCCGTGCCCTAATCGGTGCCATGGGTGACGCACTGCGCCAACAGGGGGCGGAGGCTGTTACTCTGCTGACTGGTGCCGACAATTTTCGGGCGCGGGCACTGTACGAATCCTGCGGGTATCGCACCAGCGGGGAGGTTCACTACGAGTGGACAGACCCCTCCCACGACGGCGAATCGTCAAACCCTTCACAATGATACATTCGGCGGCAAAACCGATGCAAACCCGGCGCAATATGCATTATTAATGGAGCAAACCCGATAAATTTGATAGAGTGAGACAGGAGATACGCAGAATGAATTGGACAAGACTGTTACTGGAAATTCCCGCCGTCGATCCAACCCAGGCCTCCGGCGCTGCCGACGCCCTGACAGAGGCGGAGGGCTCCTCCGGGGGAACCGGCATATTTCTGGCCTTTGCCGGCGGCATCGCCATCATTGTATATGGCTGCATGATGCTGTTTGGTAAGCGGGAATTCCTGCAGAACGGCCGCTTTTTTAACCGGGGCAAAACCGTGGGAGACGGAGCCCTGGCCATGTACCGCTTCACCGGCATTCAGATGCTGATTATGGGTGTGCTGCTGATTTTGTGCGGGATCGGCTTTTTGCTGATGAACGCCTGGCTGATCCTGATTCCGGCGGCGTTGCTCATACTGCTGCCCATCCCCTTTACCATTTACCGCAGGAACACCAAACGGTTCGATTGAGCAGAACGCCAAACCTGGCCCCAAAAGCGGCGAAAGCCGCAAAAGACAGCCAAATCCCGCCCCGGTGGCGGGATTCGATGTTTGTGCAGGTTGTCTAAATATAGGGTGAGAAATTCTCCCTGATGCATCAAATGGGAGAAATTAGGGGTTTTTGACGGGGATTTGAAAAAATGCTTGCAAATATTCCTTTATATATGGTAAAATAACCGAGCGTGACTGCACGAGATATGCGATGAAGCAGGAGGTTGCCGCTGTTACAGCGGGGAATTTCTGTGGAGTATGTCCGATTTTAAACCGGGCGACTTTTCATATGGAACCCTGGCAAAACGGGAAGCTGTGCCCCATTTCCCGTCAACGCCTCCGTGTGTTTCAACAATGAGAAAGCTGACAAGCTCCGGGTAAACTCGTTTTGTAGTTTAGCCGGATTTCTTTATGGCCAATCGTGAAACACCCGGGACAGTTGTAAAGACTAACCCGCTTTGCAACAAGGAAAATTCGATGTGGAAATCTCTCGCCGAAAGGTATACGCAAATTGAACAGGAGGCGATGAAACGTGGCAGTCAAGGAAAAAATCAGAATCAGGCTGAAGAGTTACGATGCTCAGCTCATCGACGCGAGCTCCGCCAAAATTGTGGAGACCGCCAAGCGGACAGGTGCACGGGTATCCGGCCCCATCCCGCTGCCGACCGAGAAGGAAATCGTGACCGTGCTGCGGGCGGTGCACAAGTACAAGGACAGCCGTGAGCAGTTCGAGATGCGCACACACAAAAGGCTCATCGACATTCTCAGGCCCTCCAACAAGACCATGGAAGCCCTGACCAGCCTGGAACTCCCCGCCGGCGTTGAAGTGGAGATCAAACTCTAAGGTTTGATTGCAACACACGCGATGCGCGACCGCAAAACGTCCCCGCGTATTGTGTGCAGCTTCAAGCTGCGAGGTCAATGTTGGCAACGCAAATGGTTGTCAACCAATAACCTTTAAGGAGGAAAACAAGACATGCAGAAATGTATCGTAGGCAAGAAAATCGGCATGACACAGCTCTTTGACGAAAAGGGCAAGGTTATCCCGGTGACCGTTGTGGAAGCAGGCCCCTGCGTTGTCACACAGAAAAAGACAACCGAAAACGACGGCTATGAAGCCGTGCAGATCGGTTTTGGCGACGCGACCGAGAAAAGCCTCAACAAGCCTCTCAAGGGTCACTTTAAGAAAGCGGATCTTCCCCTGAAGCGCCACCTGCGCGAATTCCGCCTGGATGACTGCTCCACCCTGAATGTCGGCGACATCATCAAGCCCGACGTATTTGAAGTCGGCGACGTTGTTGACGTGTGCGGCACTTCCAAGGGTAAGGGCTATGCCGGTACCATCAAACGCTACAACGGACAGGTTCAAAAGAAAACCCACGGCGGCGGCCCCGTTCATCGGCATGCCGGTTCCATGGGCGCGTGCTCCACTCCCTCCCGCGTTATGAAGGGCAAAAAGCTGCCCGGTCACATGGGTGTGGAACGGGTCACCATCCAGAACCTGAATGTTGTAAAGATCGACGCAGAACACAATCTGATTGCGCTGAAGGGTGCGATTCCCGGCCCGAAGGGCGGAATTGTCTATATCACCGACGGCGTGAAAAACGCGTAAGGGAAGGAGGAACATCACATGCCAAAAGTACCCGTTTACGATATGACTGGTAAGAGCGTAGGCGAGATGGAACTCTCCGACGCGGTCTTTGGAATAGAGCCCAACAAGAGCGTTATGCACCAGGTGGTTGTAAACTATCTGGCCAACCAGCGCCAGGGCACCCAGTCCACACTGACCCGCACAGAGGTGCGCGGCGGCGGCCGCAAGCCCTGGAGACAGAAGGGCACCGGCCATGCGCGCCAGGGCTCCATTCGCGCGCCCCAGTGGCGGCACGGCGGCATTGCCCTGGGCCCCAAGCCCAGAAGCTACCGCTACACCCTGAACAAGAAGGTTCGCAAGCTGGCTCTCAAGTCCGCTTTCTCCTCCAAGGTGCTGGACAGCGACTTTATCGTGGTCGACACCATTGCCATGGACGAGTTTAAGACCAAGAAGATGATCGCCATGCTGACTGCCCTGAACGCGGGCAAAAAGCCGATGATTGTCACTCCCACCGCCGACCAGAAGGTCTATAAGAGCGCGGCAAACATTCCCGGCGTGAAAACTTCCCCCGTAAACGCCCTGAGTGTATACGATATCCTGAACTGCGGCAAGTTCATCATTGCCAAGGACGCGGTTCAAAAGCTGGAGGAGGTGTACGCGAAATGACAAAGACCCCACATGACATTATCCTGGCGCCTGTCATCACCGAGCGCAGCATGGGCGGCATTGGCATGAGCAAGTACACGTTCAAGGTGGCCAAGGATGCCAACAAGATTGAAATCGGCAAGGCTGTCGAGTCTCTCTTTCCCGGCACCAAGGTTGCGTCTGTAAATACCATGCACGTGCGCGGCCAGATGCGCCGTCAGGGCCGGAACAGCGGCTACACCGCCAGCTGGAAAAAGGCCATCGTTACCCTGAAAGAGGGTTCCAAGGGAATCGAATTCTTCGAATCCATGACATAATCTGCCACAGGCAGATTAAGCAGATTGAATCTGCACACATCCCGCTCCGCGGATTACAGACACAGTCCGGGCGGGAGGTTGAAGGTTTCCGGGTTCCCATTTGTGGGATTCTTAAGGGGGTCAACTCCTTAAGCGGGGTATGGGGCAGCGCCCCATTTAAATCCGTCGGAGACACCACGAAGATTCCCTTGCTGTATGGAGTTTCTCATAACTCCGCTAATTCTTATGAGGAGTGAACAACAATGGCGATAAAGACCTATAAGCCGACAACTCCGTCAAGGCGCCAGATGACTGTTGTGAGCTACAAGGATCTCTCCAAGGTAGAGCCGGAGAGAAGCCTGCTCGAGCCCCTGAAAAAGAAATCGGGACGCAACAGCTACGGCCGCATTACGGTACGCCACAGAGGCGGCGGCAACCGCAGGAAATACCGCGTGATTGACTTTAAGCGCAACAAGCTGGATATGCCTGCAGAAGTTTTGACACTGGAGTACGACCCCAACCGCACCGCCCACATCGCACTGGTTCAGTACGAGGACGGCGAGAAGCGCTACATCATTGCTCCCGCTGACCTGAAGGTCGGAGACACCATCGTGTCCGGGACATCTGCCGACATCAAGCCCGGCAATGCCCTGCCCATGGCCAACATTCCGGTTGGTACCTTTATCCACAACATTGAGATGTACCCCGGCAAGGGCGCGCAGCTTGCCCGTTCCGCCGGTGTTATGGCGCAGCTGATGGCGAAGGAGGGCGCTTATGCCCTGGTACGCCTTCCCTCCGGCGAGCTCCGCAATGTTCCGGTAAACTGCATCGCCACCATCGGCGCGGTCGGCAACTCCGACCACGGCAATCAGACCATCGGTAAGGCCGGACGCAAACGCCACATGGGATTCCGTCCCACTGTCCGCGGTTCTGTTATGAACCCGGTTGACCACCCCCACGGCGGTGGTGAGGGCAGAAGCCCCATCGGCCGTCCCGGTCCGGTTACCCCCTGGGGTAAACCCGCACTGGGCTACAAGACCCGGAAAAAACACAACCGCTCCGATAAATTTATCGTGAAGCGTCGTGGCCAGAAATAAGGGAGGAGGTATCATAAATGGGTAGAAGTATTAAGAAAGGGCCATTTGTACAGCCCGTCTTGCTGAAGCGTGTGCAGGAGATGAACGACAACGGAAAGAAAGTTGTGCTGAAAACCTGGAGCCGCGCTTCCACCATATTCCCGGATTTCGTGGGCCACACTTTTGCCGTGCATGACGGCAGGAAACACGTCCCCGTGTATGTCACCGAGGACATGGTAGGCCATAAGCTGGGTGAATTTGCGCCCACCAGGACCTACAGGGGTCACGCCGGCGCCAGAAAATCGAAATAACGTGGCCGAAAGGAGGAAGACAAATGGAAGCGAGAGCTAACCTTAGATATGTCCGCATTTCGCCCCGCAAGGTTCAGGTTGTACTGGATCTCATTCGCGGCAAGGATGTAAATGTGGCCAACGCAATTCTGAAGCACACCCCCAAAGCGGCTTGCGAACCACTCCTGAAGCTGGTGAAATCGGCCGCGGCAAACGCTGAAAACAACCATGGTATGGATCCCAGGAACCTCTATGTCGCTGAGTGCTTTGTCAGCCCCGGCCCGACCCTCAAGAGGATCCGCCCCGTGTCCAAGGGCAGGGCGTACCGGATACTCAAGAGGACTTCACATGTCACCATGGTGCTCAAAGAGCACGATGAGGACTAATTAGGTGAGAGGGAGGTAAACGATGGGACAAAAGGTTAATCCCCACGGCTTGCGTGTGGGCGTAATTAAGGATTGGGATTCCCGCTGGTTTGCTCGCGATGAAGTCTTTGGCGACACCCTCGTGGAGGACTACAAAATCCGCAAGTTTCTGAAAAAGAAGCTGTACGACGCCGGTATCCCCAAGATTGAGATCGAGCGCGACGCCACCAAGGTTCGCGTACACATCCACTGTGCCCGCCCCGGCGTTGTCATTGGCAAGGGCGGCGTGGAAATCGAGAAAACCCGCAAGGCTGTCGAGACTATCGTGAACGAGAACAGAGCCGAGAAACTGGCTGTGTATGTCAACGTGATCGAGGTTAAGCAAATCGACAAGAATGCTCAGCTGGTGGCCGAGAACATCGCTGCCCAGCTGGAAAACCGCGTGTCCTTCCGCCGCGCTATGAAGCAGGCCATCGGCCGCGCCATGCGCTTTGGCTCCAAGGGCATCAAGGTTCAGGTTTCCGGCCGTTTGGGCGGCGCGGAAATCGCCCGCACCGAGCACTACCACGAGGGCACCATTCCCCTGCAGACCCTGCGCGCCGACATCGACTACGGCTTTGCCGAGGCTGCGACCACCTATGGCCGCATTGGCGTGAAGGTTTGGATCTACTCCGGCGAGGTTCTGCACGAAGTGAAGCGGAGCACCGCCCGCACGGAAGAGCAGCGGAGCCAGCGCCCCCAGCGCGATTCCCGTCCCCCTCGCAGGGACTTCAATAACGACCGCGGCCCCCGCCGTGACTTCAATAACAACAACAGGGGGCCCAGACAACCCAGGGAAGGAGGCGCCAGATAATGCTTCTGCCTAAGAGAGTCAAATACCGCCGCCAGCAGCGCGGACGGATGAAGGGCAAAGCCACCAGAGGTAATTTTATCGCATACGGTGACTACGGCCTGCAAGCGCTGGAGCCCGCCTGGATTACCTCGAACCAGATTGAGGCTGCCCGTATTGCCATGACCCGTTACATCAAGCGTGGCGGTCAGGTATGGATCAAGATTTTCCCCGACAAGCCTGTGACTTCCAAGCCCGCTGAGACCCGCATGGGTTCCGGTAAGGGCAGCCCGGAATACTGGGTGGCCGTTGTGAAGCCCGGCCGGGTGATGTTTGAAATCGGCGGCGTGTCGGAGGAGCTGGCCCGTGAGGCTATGCGTCTTGCCATGCACAAGCTGCCCATCAAGTGCAAGTTCATTGTAAAGGATAAGGAGGGTGAAGAGTAATGAAGGCTTCCGAGATCCGTGAGCTCTCCGAACAGGAACTCAATGATAAGCTGAAAGATCTGAAGGCCGAGCTTTTCAATCTTCGCTTCCAGCATGCCATCAACCAGCTTGAAAACCCCATGCGTCTTCAAGTGGTGAAGAAGGACATTGCCCGCATTAAAACCGTCATGAAGCAGCGGGAGCTTGCTTCCGTGAAGCAGTAAAGGGAAGGAGGAGCTAAGGAATGAGCGAAAGCACAACAAGGAACCTCAGGAAAACCAGAACCGGTCTTGTGGTCAGCGACAAGATGGATAAAACCGTCGTCGTAGCCATTGCCGACAGGGTTAAGCACCCCCTTTACAAGAAGATCGTCAAGCGCACCAAGCGCTATAAGGCTCATGACGAGAAGAACGAGTGCGGTATCGGCGATACCGTTGAGATCACCGAAACCCGCCCTTTGTCCAAGGACAAAAACTGGAGGGTCTCCAAGATCATCACCAAAGCGAAATAAGCAGCTTGAAGCTGCACACAATACGCGAGAAAGATTGCGATTTTCAGGTGCCCGGTGCTCGCGCATCCGAGCGCGGACTGAAGCCCTGAAGCATGGCGTATGTGTGATATTTGCTTCATTTAAGCGCGTGGCCGATGGTCACGTAGTTGCCCCGCAAGGGGTACAGGTAAATAAGCAAACAGAATTCTCGCACAAAGAAATAATGGGCGGCACCCATCACCAAGCCCCCAAATGCGCGGCAGCCAAAGCTTCGTTTCCCACATAGGCTACCTGCGAATCACGTTTCTTTGTCTTACTTCTTTGGGAAAGAAGTGAGGAATTCGATATGAGAGGAGGAACGCACTGTGATACAGATGCAGACCTATTTGAAGGTCGCGGACAACACCGGCGCGAAAGAGCTGATGTGTATCCGTGTACTGGGCGGTTCCCGCAGGAAATACGCCAATATCGGTGATGTCATCGTAGCGTCGGTCAAGAAGGCTGCCCCCGGCAGCAACGTGAAAAAGGGCGACGTTGTAAAAGCTGTAATCGTTCGTTCCGCCAAGGGTCTGAGACGGGATGACGGCACATACATCCGGTTTGACGACAACGCGGCGGTTATTATCCGAGACGACAAAAACCCCAGAGGCACACGTATTTTTGGCCCAGTGGCCCGGGAACTCCGTGAAAAGGAATACCTGAAAATACTGAGCCTTGCTCCCGAAGTATTGTAATTAGGAGGTGTCGATGATGAATAAAGTTCATGTAAAAACAGGCGACACTGTCGTAATCCTTTCGGGAAAAGACAAGGGCAAAACAGGCAAGGTTCTTGCTGTTAGCCCCAAGGAAGGGAAAGTCATTGTCGAGGGGTGCAACATGGTAACCAAGCATGTGAAGCCCCGCAAAATGGGTGAAGCCGGCGGCATCGTGAAGGCGGAGGGCGCGTTGTACGCATCCAAGGTTCAGATCGTTGACCCCAAGACCGGCAAGGGCACCCGCATCGGCCACAAGATTTTGGCCGACGGCAAGAAAATTCGCATCGCCAAAGCCAGCGGCGAAGAAGTATAAGGGAGGGAGAAGCATTTGGCCAGACTGAAAGAATTTTATCAGACAGAAGTCGCTCCGGCGATGATGAAGAAGTTCGAATACAAGAGCGTCATGCAGATCCCGAAGTTTGACAAGGTCGTCATCAACGTGGGTTGTGGCGAGGCCAGGGACAATCAGAAAATGATTGACGCCATCATGGAGGATCTGGCAAAGATCACCGGACAGAAGGCGATTCCCTGCAAGGCGAAGAAATCGGTCGCCAACTTCAAGCTGCGCGAGGGCATGACCATCGGCGCGAAGGTAACACTGCGCGGCGAGCGGATGTACGAGTTTATCGACAGGCTGTTTAACGTGGCGCTGCCCCGTGTACGCGACTTCCGCGGCATTTCTGCCAACGGGTTTGACGGACGCGGCAACTACTCCTTCGGCCTGAAGGATCAGCTCATTTTCCCCGAAATCGATTACGATAAGATCGACAAGGTGCGCGGCATGGATATCAGCTTTGTCACCACCGCAAAAACTGACGAAGAGTCCCAGGAGCTTCTTAGCTTGATGGGCGCTCCGTTCGCGAAATAAGGAGGATTTACTGTGGCTAAAAAGTCAATGATTGCAAAACAGCGCAGGACTCCGAAATTCTCCACACGGGCGTACAACCGCTGCAAAATTTGCGGACGGCCTCATGCTTACCTCCGCAAGTACGGCGTTTGCCGTATCTGCTTCCGTGAGCTGGCCTACAAGGGGCAAATCCCCGGCGTAAAAAAAGCCAGCTGGTAGCAGGTTGAACCTGCACACGCGCGCTCTGCGGTGCCTTCCACGAAGCTTCGTGGAGGAACTGCATGAAAACTGTTTAAAAGCGACGATTTGTTCCCCACAATTTCACACACAACCTGCGTGCAATCGCGCGGAGCGAGTCGTTTCTTTTTGCTTCTTTTTCTTTTCGTGAAAGAAAAAGAAGGGAGAATTGTTTTTTGCAGAGGGGGCTCCTTCTGTGGGAAACACAGGTTTTGAAAGTCCCGTTTCATGGCGGGATACTCTGAGACCGGTATAAGGAGGTATACGGCATGCAAATCACCGACAGCATCGCTGACATGCTCACACGCATACGCAATGCGAGCGCAGCGAAACACGACACGGTCGATATCCCCGCTTCCAAGATGAAAAAGGCCATCGCCCAGATTTTGCTGGACGAAGGCTACATCCGGAACTTCAACGTTGTTGAGGACGGGAAGCAGGGCATGATCCGCGTTGTACTGAAATACGGAGAAAACAAGAGCCAGGTTATCACCGGGCTTCGCCGGGTGAGCAAACCCGGGCTTCGTATATACACCAGCTGCGAGGACTGCCCCAAGGTTATGAAAGGGCTGGGAATTGCGATTCTCTCCACGTCTAAGGGCGTCATGACCGACAAACAGGCCCGCAGGGAAAACGTTGGCGGCGAGCTTCTCGCCTACATCTGGTAAGGGAGGAAAACGGTTATGAGCAGAATTGGCAGAAAACCGATTCCGGTCCCCGCAGGCGTAGATGTGAAAATCGACGGCAACACCGTTACGGTAAAGGGCAAGAACGGCACGCTTTCCGGCACCTATAACCCGGACATTGCGATTGCCCGCGAAGGCGACGAAATCATCGTCACCCGCCCCACCGATAACAAGGAGCACCGCAGCCTGCATGGACTGACACGGACATTGATCAGCAACATGGTCGTCGGCGTATCCGAGGGCTTTACCAAGGAACTGGAAATCCAGGGCGTCGGCTATCGTGCGGCGAAACAGGGCAAGGATCTCGTCATGAACCTGGGGTATTCCCATCAGGTCGTCATGTCTGAGAACGAGGACATCAAAATTGAGGTTCCCTCGCCCAACCGCATTATCATCAGCGGCTCCGACAGGCAGAAGGTCGGACAGTTCGCGGCCGAGGTAAGGGGCAAACGTCCCCCCGAGCCGTACAAGGGCAAGGGCATCCGTTACCTGGGCGAGTATGTCATCCGCAAGGAAGGCAAGGCCGGTAAGGGCAAGAAGTAAGGTAAGGAGTGAAACAGTATGGTTAAAAAGCCTGATAGCAACAAGGCCAGAATCAAAAGGCATTACCGGATCCGCAACAAGATCAGCGGAACCGCAGAACGTCCCCGCCTCAACGTGTTCCGCTCCTCCAAGCACATTTATGCCCAGCTCATCGACGATGACAAGGGCGTGACTCTGGCCAGCGCATCCACGATGGACAAGGGCTTTGAGGGCAACGGCGGCAACAAAGAAGCTGCCCGCGCAATTGGCAAAAAGCTTGCCGAGAACGCAGCTGCCAAGGGTATCAGCGAGGTCGTGTTCGACCGCAGCGGGTACATCTACCATGGCAGGGTACAGGAACTGGCGGAGGGAGCCCGCGAGGGCGGCCTCAAATTCTAAGAGAAGGAGGAAACCATTTTTGGCTAGAATAGACGGATCTGTTCTCGACCTCGCGGAGAGGGTAGTCTCCATCAACCGTGTATCCAAGACGGTTAAAGGCGGCCGAATCTTCAAGTTTGCGGCACTTGTCGTCGTAGGCGACGGCAACGGTGTTGTGGGCATGGGACTGGGTAAAGCCTCCGAAGTTCCCGACGCCATCCGCAAGGGCATTGAGGACGCGAAGAAAAATCTTGTAAAAATCTCCCTGCGCGGCTCCACCATTCCCTACGAAACCGTAGGCAAGTTCGGCGCTGCAAGGGTTCTGATGAAACCCGCTCCCCAGGGTACCGGCGTTATTGCGGGCGGCCCTGTTCGTGCGGTAATGGAAGTGGCCGGCATTCACGACATCCGCACCAAATGCCTGCGCTCCAATAATCCCTGCAACGTGGTTACCGCCACCATCAAGGGACTGACCGAGCTTCACGATATCCACCAGGTGGCCGCCATTCGCGGTAAGACACCTGAAGAGATTCTGAGATAAGGAGGAGACTTGGATGCAGTACAAGATCAAATTGATTAAAAGCCTGATTGGCTGCAAGGACGGCCAGATCGCCACGGCCAAGTCTCTGGGCCTGAAAAAGATTGGCCAGGTTGTTACACAGCCCGCCAACGATGCGACCAAAGGCAAAATCGCGAAAATTACCCACCTTATCGAGGTAGTGGAAGCATAACGCAAGGAGGTGCACACAAGCTATGAAATTGCATGAGCTCTCTCCGGCCCCCGGTTCCAACAAAGCGCCTTTCCGCAAAGGCCGCGGTCACGGTTCCGGCAACGGAAAAACAGCCGGCAAAGGCCATAAGGGCCAGAACGCCCGCTCCGGCGGCGGTGTACGCCCCGGTTTTGAAGGCGGCCAGATGCCTCTCCAGAGGCGCCTGCCTAAGCGCGGCTTCAACAATATTTTCGCAACAAGGTATGCTACCATCAATGTCAGCGACCTGAACCGCTTCGACGACGGCGCGGTTGTGGACGAGAAGGCAATTCTGGAAGCAGGCTTGCTGAAGAAAACACTGGACGGCATTAAAATTCTCGGGAACGGCGACCTGACCAAGAAGCTGACGGTCAACGCCAAAGCCTTTTCGGAGTCCGCCAAGCAGAAAATCGAACAGGCGGGCGGAAAAGCCGAGGTGATATAGGTGCTGGAGACGATTAGAAACGCCTGGAAGGTGGAAGACCTACGGAAGAAGATCCTCTTTACGCTGATGATTATCCTGGTTTACAGGGTAGGCTCCGCGATCCCCGTTCCGTTTCTCGACACCTCCATGCTCAGCAGCATCTTTCAGGGCGGCGGGTTTCTGGATTATCTGAACCTTCTGTCCGGCGGCGCGCTGCAAAGCGGTACGCTGTTTGCCCTGAGTATCTCTCCCTATATTACGTCCTCCATTGTCATTCAGCTGTTGACCGTCGCCATCCCCGCCCTGGAGGCTATGTCCAAGGAAGGGGCCGACGGCCGCAAGAAGCTGAATAAAATCACACGCTATACCACAGTCGGTCTGGCGCTGCTCCAGTCGGTTGCGTATTACATCATGAACCGCAACTACAACTCCGTTGCATTTACCAGCGGGATTGAGGGCGCGTTCGCGGGACTGACCATCATCCTGACCTTTACCGCCGGTTCCATGCTGGTGGTGTGGCTGGGTGAGCAGATTGACAAAAAAGGTGTGGGCAACGGCATCTCAATGATTCTGTTTGCCGGTATCATCTCCCGGGGGCCCCAAAGCCTGAAGGCGATGCTGCAATACTGGGAACTGGCCCGCAAGGGTGGACAGACGCAGTATTACATCCTGGTTCCCCTGGTTCTCGTGATGTTCCTGGTTGTCATTGCCGCCATTGTTGTTATGACAAACGCGGAGCGCCGCATCCCTGTCCAGTACGCCAAGCGCGTGGTGGGCCGCAAGATGTATGGCGGACAGTCCAGCTACATTCCCATCAAGGTTACCATGTCCGGCGTTTTGCCCGTTATCTTCGCCAGCTCCCTGTTGAGCATTCCCAGCATGATCCGCAGCTTCATCGACCCCAACCGCACCCGTTTCCTGGTTGAGAAAATCAACGAGGCGGGCGAGACGGTCATGGAAATGGGCTGGGCAGGCAAGATCTGGGGTGCGTTTGAATACACCCACTGGTTTTACGCCATACTGTACCTGGTGCTGATCATTGCGTTCAACTACTTCTACGTGGCGATTCAGTACAACCCGGTGGAAATGGCCAACAACCTGCGCAAAAACAACGGCGCCATCCCCGGCATCCGCCCCGGCAAGCCCACCTCGGACTTTATTTCCAAGGTCATCTCCAAGATCACCCTGGTCGGCGCGCTGTTCATTGCCCTCATCGCCATCCTGCCCATCATCATGGGTAACGTGGCCAACATGGGCAATATCTCCCTGGGCGGTACCTCCATTATCATCGTCGTCGGCGTCGCTTTGGACACCGTGCGTCAGCTGGAAAGCCAGATGATGATGCGCCATTACAAAGGATTCCTCGAATAAGGAGGCCGGCAGTCTATGAAGCTGATTCTATTAGGAGCCCCGGGCGCCGGCAAAGGCACCCAGGCCGAAATCATCTGTGACAGGCTGGGCATCCCGGCCATCAGCACAGGAAATATCATCCGCGAGGCCATCAAAACCGGCACCGAGGCCGGATTGAAGGCCAAGAGCTATGTGGATTCCGGCGGTCTTGTCCCCGATGAGATTGTCGTAGACATGCTCAAGGAGCGCCTCGCACAGGACGACTGCAAGGACGGCTATGTTCTCGACGGGTTCCCCCGCAATGTGGCCCAGGCCCAGACTCTGGACAAAATGGGCGTCGTCATTGACCGGGTAATCGACATCGAGGTCTCCGACGAGAGAATCGTGAACCGGATGTCCGGCAGGAGAGTTTGCTCCTCCTGCGGCTCCAGCTACCATACTGTCTACAAGGCGCCGGTGAAAAAGCCCGGCTTCTGCGACCGCTGCGGCGGCGAGCTGACCATCCGTTCGGATGACAAGCCCGAAACCGTCCGGGAACGCCTCAATGTCTACCATGATCAGACCGAGCCCCTGAAGGATTATTACCATGCGGCGGGCAAGCTGTTCATCGTGGAAGGCCAGGAAGAGCTGGAGGACACCACAAAGCTCACCCTAGCCGCCATTGAAGCGTAAGGGAGCAACTGACTATATGATAGTTCTCAAGACATCTTCGGAATTGGAACTGATGCGGGTTGCCTGCCAGATTTCCGCCCAGGCCCTTGTGGTCGGCGGCGAGATGGTCAAGCCGGGGGTTACCACCGCCCAGATTGACAAGGCAATCCACAAGTTCATAAAATCCCAGAACGCCATTCCCTCTTTTTTGGGTTACAACGGGTTTCCCGCCAGCGCATGCATCTCCATCAACGATGAGGTCATCCACGGCATTCCCGGAGGCAGGGTGATTCAACCCGGCGATATCGTAAGTATCGACGTGGGCGCCCTGTACAAGGGCTTTAACGGCGACAACGCGGCTACCTTTGCCGCCGGGGAGATCTCCCCGGAAGCACAGCGGCTGATGGATGTCACCCGGGAAAGCCTGCACATGGGAATTGCCGCGGCTCTGTCCGGCAATCGGGTGGGCGATGTCTCCAACGCCGTGCAGACGTATGTGGAGCAATATGGCTTCGGTATTGTCCGCGAGTTTGTGGGCCACGGAGTAGGCAAGGATATGCATGAGGCGCCGGAGGTTCCCAATTTCGGCAAGGCCGGAAGAGGACCGAGGCTGACGGCGGGCATGACAATTGCCATCGAGCCCATGATCAACATGGGCGGCGGCGGCGTGAAAATGCTTTCCGACGGCTGGACCATCAAAACCGCCGACGGAAGCCTGTCCGCCCATTTCGAGCACACCATCGCCATTACCGACAATGGCCCGGCG
Source organism: Ruminococcaceae bacterium OttesenSCG-928-L11 (assembly GCA_030265885.1). Lineage (GTDB taxonomy): Bacteria > Bacillota > Clostridia > Oscillospirales > Ruminococcaceae > WRAV01. The sequence continues at coordinate 22,240 of JAJDGX010000029.1, forward strand.
ATTCTCACAACGCCGTAATGGGGTGCGGAATGGAAACAGGCCGTGTAGTGCGATCCATTGCGGGACACGACAGGGATCGATTTTATGTGGTGGTAGACGCCGGGGACGGCAAGGTGTACATTGCCGACGGCCGGCTGCGTAAGCTGGCAAAGCCCAAGGCGAAAAATCCGCTGCATATCCGCCCAACGTCCAACGCAATCGATTTGGAAAACTGTAAAACCGACAAAAAACTGCGGGAGCTGCTGAAGCCCTACAACGACAGGGCCCAGGCGGCAGAGCCGCAAAGAGGGAGGTAATTTGCTTGTCCAAGGCAGATGTTATTGAAGTTGAGGGGAAGGTTCTGGAGGCATTGCCCAACGCGACCTTCCAGGTGGAGCTTGCCAACGGGCACAAGATCCTCGCCCATATTTCCGGTAAGCTGCGCATGAACTTTATCCGGATACTGCCCGGCGATAAGGTCACGGTGGAGATTTCCCCCTACGACCTGACAAAGGGCCGTATTACGTGGCGTTCGAAATAGGCAAATTGAATCTGTTCCACGGGCCGCAGCTGGGCCTGTGAAACTCCGATAAGGTCAGGAGGTAAGTTTCAATGAAAGTGAGACCTTCCGTGAAACCCATGTGCGAGAAGTGCAAGATCATCAAGCGCAAGGGCCGGATTATGGTTATCTGCGCCAACCCCAAGCACAAACAACGCCAGGGTTAAGGGCGTGGGTGAGGAGTCTCCGACGGATCCAAAAGGGCTCTGCCCTTGCCTCGCCAAAGGGAATGATTCCCTTTGGAATCCCCACATTGGGGTTGGAGATGCCTTTGTAACCATACCAAATACAACTAATTAGGTTTTCGATCAAACCTTTTTCCCAAAAGGTTTGCGGGGTCCAGGGGCAGCGTCCCTGGAAAGCATCCATGAGGAACAAAGCATCCCCCCGCAGCCGCCTATTGATACGATGAAGTGGAGGTGCCAGGTGAATGGCTCGTATTGCTGGTGTAGACTTGCCCCGTGAAAAAAGGGTCGAGATTGGTCTTACCTATATTTATGGGATTGGCCAGACAACCGCAAACAAGATTATCGCTGAAACAGGCGTGAACCCCGATATTCGGGTGCGCGATCTGAGCGAGGACGATGTATCGAAGCTCCGCGACTATATCGACAAGAACATTATGGTGGAGGGTGACCTGAGAAGGACAACCGCCCTGAACATCAAGCGCCTTGTTGAAATTGGTTGCTACCGCGGTGTGCGTCACAGAAAGGGCCTGCCCGTAAGAGGACAGCGGACCAAGACAAACGCACGTACCCGCAAAGGCCCCAAAAAGACCATCGCCAACAAGAAAAAGTAAATGGGAGGGATGAAATCAAATGGCTAAAGCTACGGCAAAGAAAACTACGCGCCGCCGCCGCGAGCGTAAAAATATTGAACGTGGAGCTGCTCATATCCAGTCCACCTTCAACAACACCATCGTTACCATTACCGATACCAAGGGCAACGCGCTTTCGTGGGCCAGTGCAGGCGGACTTGGATTTCGCGGTTCCCGCAAATCTACTCCCTTCGCTGCTCAGACTGCTGCCGAAACTGCCGCAAAGGCTGCTATGGAGCATGGCCTGAAAACAGTAGAGGTATTTGTAAAGGGCCCCGGCTCCGGCCGTGAAGCCGCTATCCGTGCGCTGCAGGCCGCCGGCCTGGAAGTGGATATGATCAAGGACGTAACCCCCGTACCCCACAACGGTTGCCGTCCTCCCAAAAGGCGCCGCGTTTAATATTGCAATAGAAGGAGGTGCGAAACACGCATGGCAGTCAATCATGATCCGATTCTGAAAAAATGCCGCAATCTGGGCATCAGCCCCGGAGTGCTGGGATACAGCAAAGAAACCAAACGGGATCCCAAACGGAACGCCCGCCGCTCCAAAGCCAGCGAATACGCGTTGCAGCTCAGGGAGAAACAGAAGGCGAAATTCATCTATGGCGTGCTGGAAAAGCAGTTCCGCCTGACCTTTGAGAAGGCTGAGAAAATGCAGGGCCAGACCGGTGAAAACCTTCTGATCCTTCTGGAGAGCCGCCTGGATAACGTCGCGTTTGTAATGGGCTTTGGGGAAACCCGCCGCCAGGCCCGCCAGATTGTTGGCCACGGCCACATTCTTGTCAACGGAAAACGCGTCGACATTCCCTCTTACCGCGTGAAACCCGGCGATGTCATCTCTGTAAAAGCCAAGAGCCGCCAGAGCGAAATGTTCAAAGCCCTTGCTGAAAACCCCAAGGGATTTCCTGCCTGGATTACCGGCAGCACAGCGTCCTTTGAAGGCAAAATCGAGCGTCTGCCCGTTCGGGAGGACATCGACATTCCTGTGAATGAAACCTTCATCGTCGAGCTTTACAGCAAATAATTGTGGCTACTGCAAATAGTACATCAAGGGAACGAACCGTGGGCGGATTTGGCTGTCAAATGGATGTTTGTCGGCTGGCCGTCTGTACAAGGAGGGTTTTTATTTGGTCAAAATCATAGAACCGAAAATCGAAACCGCGGAGCTCAAGCCGGATGGAACCTATGGCCGCTTTATCGGAGAGCCGCTGGATCGAGGATTTGGTACAACCTTGGGCAATAGCCTTCGGCGTGTCTTGCTCTCCTCGCTTCCCGGCGTGGCAGTTATTTCTGTAAAGATCGACGGTATTCAGCACGAATTTTCAACCATCCCGGGTGTGAAAGAGGATGTCACTGAGATTATCCTCAACATCAAGGGCCTGACCGCCAAGCTTTACTGCGACGAGCCCAAAACCGTCCGCATTGAAGCGGAAGGGGAATGCGAGGTTACCGCAGGCTCCATCGAGGCAGATGCCGAGATCGAGATTCTCGATCCCAGCATGCACATTGCCACCCTGGGCCCCGGCGCCAAGCTTTCCATGGAAATTACCTTCAAAAAGGGGCAGGGTTATGTCAGCGCGGAGCGCAACAAGCAAACCGAGCTGGAAAAGGCCCCCATTGGCACCATCCCTGTCGACAGCATTTACACCCCTGTGTTAAAGGTCAACTACACGGTGGAAAACACCCGTGTGGAACAGATTACCGACTACGATAAGCTTACGTTGGAAGTATGGACCGACGGTACTATCTCCGCTAAGGAAGCCGTGGGCCTTGCTGCCAAGATTCTCAATCGCCAACTCAACCACTTCGTCGATTTGTCCGACGAGGTCGGCTCCACCGAGATCATGGAAAAGAAGGAGGAGACCGGGAAAGAAAAGGCTCTTGAGATGACAATTGAGGAGCTTGACTTGTCTGTGCGCGCCTTTAACTGCCTGAAACGGGCGGGTGTCAATACCGTGCAGGATTTGGTGTACAAATCCCCCGAGGAAATGATGAAGGTACGCAACCTGGGCAAAAAATCCCTGGAAGAGGTTATGGAAAAACTGCATTCCCTGGGATTCCAGCTGCAGAGCGAAGAAGATTAGTACCAATCCTCCGGCAAGGAGATTGGTATAAGCGGAGCGATTGGCCGGTTGGCCGGTTGCTCGTGTACGGCGGCTGCGTGGGAATACGCAAGGCCGCGATATGATTGGTAAAGGAGTGAATGAAAGTGCCAGGTACAAGGAAACTGGGCCGTCCCACCGATCACCGCAAGGCGATGCTGCGTGCCATGGTTACTTACCTGTTCGAAACAGGTAAGATAGAGACCACTGTCACACGGGCCAAGGAAGTCCGCTCCATGGCGGAGAAAATGATCACTACGGCCAAAAAGGGCGACCTGCACTCCAAGCGTCAGATATTCTCTTACATCACCAAAGAGGATGTCGCGAAAAAACTGTTTGATGAAGTTGCTCCGAAATACACCGAGCGCAACGGTGGTTACACCCGGATCATCAAAATTGGCCCCCGCCGCGGCGACGCCGCCGAGATGGCCATTATCGAACTGGTTTAGTTCGCCTATATTGAAAAACCCTGCCTTTGTGCAGGGTTTTTTTCGCTTGCGGATAGAAAGCAACGGATCTAGAATGGGGCCTTGCCCCAAACCCCATTTAAGGGGTTGAACCCCTTAAAAATCCCACAATTGTTGTTTATTGGTTTGGAGTTTATAGATTGGCACCCTA
>JAJDGX010000003.1 GCA_030265885.1 Ruminococcaceae bacterium OttesenSCG-928-L11
CCCGGAATATGAGCACCTCCTCGGCCAGATGGCGGAGGGGGACACTGTCGCGCTGGAAGCCCTGTACAACCGCACAAAATCCGCCGTGTATGGCTTTGCCCTCTCGATTGTGAAAAATCCCCAGGAGGCGGAGGACATCATGCAGGACACCTATATCCGGCTGTTTCAATCTGCCGGGGGGTATCGCGCCCAGGGGAAGCCCATGGCGTGGATTTTGACGATTGTGCGCAACCTGGCCCTGATGCGGCTGCGGGACGGCAAGAAGGCCGCGCCGCCCATCGACGAAATGCCGACCCTGAGCGACGGGCAGGATTTCACCGAGGGCAGCATCGACCGGATGGTTTTGCGCACGGCGCTGGCCCATCTGTCGGAGGAGGAGCGGCAGATTGTGATGCTCCACAGTGTGGCAGGGCTCAAGCATCGGGAAATCGGCGAAATCATGCAGATTCCCCTATCCACCACCTTATCCAAATATCGGCGGGCATTGGCCAAGCTGAAAAATCTGATAAAGGAGGAGACAGCATGAAGGAATCCAACCAGCTTTTGGAACAGCGCATCAAGCGCGCCGTTGAAACATCCACCCCCGACGTGTTGCCCGCTGTTCTCCTGGAAATAGAGCGGCAAAAGGGGAATCCGACCGGCCCCGACGCCGCTGCCGTGTTGCCCTTCCCCACGGCGAGGCCCCGGAAATGGGTGCAGTGGGCCGGAGGAATCGCCGCCATGCTGGCGCTGATTGTAGGGCTCGCCTTTGGGCATGGGTACTTTGCGCCGGATTCCATCATCAACCTGGATGTGAACCCCAGCATTGAGCTGACCGTCAACCGGATGGAAAAGGTGCTGAACGCCACGCCTCTCAATGAGGATGCCGGGGTGATTCTGGCGGAGATGAACCTGAAAAACACCGATCTCAATGTGGCGGTCAACGCCATCATCGGCTCTATGGTGAAAAATGGGTATCTCAGCGAAATCAAGAACTCCATCCTGATTTCGGTGGACAGCAGTGACTTCAAAAAGGGGACACAGCTGCAGCAGCGGCTTTCCAACGACATCAACAGCCTGCTGAGCGCCTATTCGCTGGACGGGGCCGTGCTCAGCCAGACGGTGTCGGAGGATGATCGGCTGAAGGCGCTGGCCCGACAGTATGGGATTTCTCTGGGCAAGGCGGCGCTGGTGGATCTGCTGGTCAGCCAGGACGAGACGCTGCGGTTCTCCGATATCGCGCCCCTGTCCATCAACGACATCAACCTGCTTATCGCAGCCCGCCAGGCAAACTTGCAGGGCGTGGAGGCCTCCGGCCAAGCCAGTGCGGGGTCGTACATCGGCGAGGCCCAGGCAAAGGCCATTGCTCTGGCCCAGGCAGGTGTGGAGGAAAGCGCACTGCTGTCCATACAGGTGAAGCTGGACTACGACGACGGGCAGATGATTTACGACATTGAACTGGCCGATGGGGCTGCGGAATACGAATATGAAATTGACGCGGCCACCGGAGCGATTTTGAAATACGACTACAAGGCGAAGACCTCCCCTGCCGTGCCCGCTCAGCCGGAGGCGGATGGAGCGGAGACGAAGCCTTCGGATAAGGCAGAAGCCACCCCCGCTCCCACCCCGGCAAAGCCGGAGGAGGAGACGGTGACCCCGCCCAACTCATCTGCCGGGTACATCGGCGAGGGCAGCGCCAAGGCAGCCGCGTTGAACCATGCAGGCTTATCCGAGGATGGGGTTCGCATTGTCAAGCTGGTGCGATACAAAAAGCAGGGACGCATGCTGTACGACATTATCTTCCTGACGACTGCCACCAAGTATTCCTATGAAATCGATGCCCTGACGGGGGATGTGCTGGCGTTTTATACCCATGCGATTCGCGGCGGCGACGGGTCTCGGGATGACGGCGCGGATGATGGCGACGACGATTATGAGGACAGCTCGGAGTGGGAGGATGACGATGACAAGGATCGGGATGCCTCCTCCGCTTCTCTGATTGGCGGCGCGCGGGCCAAGGCGATCGCACTGGATCACGCCGGTGTTCCCGCCGGTTCTGAGGAGAAATACAAAAGCGACCTGGACAACGACAACAACCGGATGATCTATGAGATTGAGTTTCGATATGGCGAGATGGAGTACGAGTATGAAATCGACGCCGAAACCGGTGAGATTCTCTGGTGGGACACGGACGACTGATCCGGGATAAAGCCCGATACAAAAGGAAAGAAACAACGTTTGCTAACCGCATTAGCAAACGTTGTTTCTTTTATGGGCAGAAAAAGAGCGCCGACTCCATGGGAGTGGCGCTCTTTGCTGTGTCGCACTTAGATAACGGAAACGTTGACAGCGCGCAGCTTGGAGCTGTTCTTAGGATCCTGCTCGGTTTCGAACTGAACCTTGTCACCCTCGTTGAGGGTTTTGTAGCCTTCAGACTGGATAGCGGAGAAATGCACGAACACGTCCTCGCTGCCGTCGTCGTTGGTGATAAAGCCAAAGCCTTTTTCAGAGTTGAACCATTTTACTGTACCGGTATTCATAACAGGTACCTCCCAAATTGATATTTGCATTCCTAACCGCACAAAAAATCACATGTTTGTGTAAACCATTAAATGAATCCAATGACTTACAAAAACATGTGAGGCAATGTAACATTTAGAATACAAGAGTTAGTTTAGCATGGATTTACCGAATTGTCAACACTTAAATTTAGAAATATTTGCCCTGTGCTTGGCGGCGGCAGATTTCTCTTCCTTTCGGTGTGCAAACCCGCTGGAGGGCAACCGGAGATTTGTATATTCATTCAGGTTTTCGGGGTGAAATCTGCAAATTGCCCCAAAATGCGGCCGAAGGGCCGGAAAAGTTGATGCTTCCATACGATTTTGACGCGGTGCTCTGGCAAATCCATAAAATGTATTGCGTTTTGATGGCTGATACGGTATACTATATAAATCGCGATTGTAGGTTTATACACTGTTTTGTCGGCAAAAGCTTGCAAGACCCTGTATATTCATGCAGTGACTGTTCCATTTCGAATCAGTGGAAATAAGAAGGAGACGAAGCACTATGAATCGTATGAAACTCGTGAAACTAAAGAAGCTGTTGGCTGTTCTTTTGTGTGCTGTTTTGCTGCCCGGTATTGTGGGCTGCTCCCAGCAGAGCGCCGCAAGCCCCATCACCTCCGCCGCCGACCTGGTCGGACGCAAAATTGCTGTGCAGGAGGGCACCACCGGCGACGTGTATGTGACCGACGAAATCGAAGGCTCCCAGGTAACCCGCTTTAAGAAGGCCACCGACGCCGCTATGGAGCTTCTCAACAGCCGCGTGGACGCCGTTGTCATCGATGAACTGCCCGCCAAACGGCTGGTTGCCGCCAACGAGGGCAAGCTGAAAATTTTGGATGTGGCTCTCACCACCGAGCAGTACGCCATCGCCCTGGACAAAGGGCAGGAGGAACTGCTGGGCCAAATCAATGCCGCTATCGACGAACTGCGGGCCGAGGGCGTGATTGACACTTTGTTTGATATCTTTATTTCCGGTGAGGATCTGGAGATTCCCGCTGTGCCGGAGTACACCGCCGACGGCGTTATCATTATGGGTACAAACGCCGAGTTCGAGCCCTTTGAGTATCGGGACGACAACAACGAAATCACCGGCTTTGACGTATGGATGGCCAAGCACATCGCCGCCAAGCTAGGTAAAACCCTGGAAATCAACGACATGGCCTTTGACTCTTTGATTGCCGCTGTCAACTCCGGCAAGGTGGATTTTGTGGCCGCCGGTATGACCGCCAACGACGAGCGCCGCCAGAACGTCGACTTTACCCAGGACTATTTTGAATCCAGCCAGGTTATCATTGTAAGGCAGTAACGGTGCGTATCCCACCAATCAACAGGAACAGGAGGCGGCAGAGTGTCGATATTCGATAAATTTTACCAGGCGTTTTTCGCAAGCCAGCGCTATCTCCTGTATCTGGAAGGGCTTGGCATTACACTGGCTATTACGGCGTGCTCCATTGTGCTGGGCACCGTGCTGGGAATTGTCGCGTCGCTGATGAAGCTGTCGGAGTGGAAAATTGGGCGGTTGAAGCTGCCCCAGCTTATCGCCACAGTTTACATCGACGTCATTCGGGGCACACCGGTTATGGTGCAGCTTCTGATTATGTACATGGTGGTGTTTACCTCCCCCAGCACCAGCAAGGTCTTTGTCTCGATTATGGCGTTTGGGATAAACTCCGGCGCCTATATCGCCGAAATCATCCGCGCCGGCATTATGGCGGTGGATCCCGGACAGATGGAGGCGGGGCGCTCCCTAGGGCTTTCCAAGGGACAGACCATGCAGCATATCATTTTGCCCCAGGCGGTCAAGAACATCCTGCCCACCTATGCCAATGAGTTTATTGTGCTGATAAAGGAAACTGCTGTTGTCGGCTACATCGGCCTGCAGGATCTGACAAAAATGAGTTCCACCATCACCAGCCGTACATACGAGGCCATGATGCCATTGCTGATTATCGCGGCAATATACCTGATGCTGACTATGGGGCTGTCCCGCCTCTTTGGTTGGATGGAGAGGAGGCTGCGGCGCAGTGATCGAGGTTAAGGCTCTCAGCAAGCAATTCGGGGACAATCTTGTGCTGAACAACATCAACGAGCACATCCGACCGGGAGAAAAGGTTGTCGTCATTGGGCCGTCCGGCTCGGGAAAAAGCACGTTTTTGCGCTGTTTGAATCTGCTGGAGACGCCCACTAAGGGCGATATCTATCTGAGTGGACAGTGCATCACCGCAAAGGATGTGGACATCAATCGCATCCGCCAGAAAATGGGGATGGTGTTCCAGAACTTCAACCTGTTCCCCCATCTCAGCGTTATGCAGAACATCACCCTGGCCCCCATGAAGCTTCTGGGACTCAACGAACAGCAGGCAAAGGAGGAGGCTCTCGCCCTGCTGCGACGGGTGGGGTTGGAGGATAAGGCAGACGCCTATCCGGCCCAGATATCCGGCGGGCAGAAGCAGCGCATCGCCATCATCCGCGCCCTTGCCATGAAGCCGGAACTGATGCTGTTTGACGAGCCCACCAGCGCCCTTGACCCGGAGATGGTCGGCGAGGTGCTGGCTGTTATGAAGGAACTTGCCACCTCCGGTATGACTATGGTGGTGGTCACCCATGAAATGGGCTTTGCCCGGGAAGTGGGCAGCCGGATTCTCTTTATGGATGAGGGAATCATTCTGGAGCAGAACACCCCGGCCGAGTTTTTTGCCAATCCGCAAAACGAGCGCACAAAGGATTTTCTCGACAAGGTGCTGTAGAAATTCCGGCGCAATGAACCTCCCCGCTGCAAGCAGACGGGGTATCAAGATCACAAGTCCTTTTACAAAGGACTATACCGCCCCTTGGGGCGAAAGGGGAATATGGATCGCCCCAAGGGGCGGGGTGTTAGACCCTTTCGGTTCATAATAGATGCAAAAAAGCCCTACCGCAGAGCACATGCTGCGGTAGGGCTTTTCGTTTGTGTTGGCTGCAATCAGGCGCTGAAGAGGCCTTCCTTGGCTGCCTCTTCGGTGGTGCGCATGCCCCGGGCCACTACGGCCAGGCCGTCTATGAGCACCTCAAGGGAACTGGCAATGGCCATGAAGGCATCCACCGGCAGCTGCAAAAAGGTCTCGGGGGGATAGCTGTGGCGGATGACGGTCGCATCCCGGCAGCACAGCGCTCCGCTTTCCCGCAGCAGCCCCAGGGAGCCCAGAATCAGGCGGCGGTTGCAGTAGCCGCACGCCTTTTCCAATTCGTCAAAGTTCTCCGGCGGAATTTGCGTAAATACGGTGGCTGCAATGTTTAGCACGCTGTAGGGATTTTCCTCGTCCGGATCCATATTGCGGGAAAAGAAAATCTCGAAGAGGATGTCCTGTTCGATTTTCCCCACATTCGCCACCACAACACGCAGGCTGGCCGGAAGGGCTTCCGTCTCCTCCGTCAGCTTGGTGGCGTATCCGCCCGAATCAAACCCCGCCTGCAGATCCCTGAAAAAATCCGATTGAAAGCTGTCTGTCTTTTCCACTGTGGACGTCTCTCCTTTTGTGGCTTCCGCATTTTTCTATAGTATACCACTATTGGGGCCGATGATACAATCCACCGGGGCGGCAAATTTGCATCAGGCGGAGGTTTGCTGCTGCTGTTGCTTTTGCTCCCGCTCGGCCTTTTGCTTTTCCATGGCCTCCTTGGTGCGGGAAATCTGCTTTTTCAGCGCTCTGTCCTTGCCGCGATAGCCCAGGGCCTTGGCGATGGCCTCTTCGCTGGGCAGGGCGGATGCCACCTCGTCCTCATTCTGCGCCCCTGCCAGCTTTTGCTTGATCTTGTCCACATCAAAACCGAAGGCATCGAGGATGGGGGCCGTTTTCTCAATCTGGGACGGATCCCGCATCATGAGGACGTATTTGGAGATGATGGCGGTGTGAATGCCCGCGTCGCCCTTGGAGTTGCCCGCTATGCTGCGGCTGATGGCCGCCTTGAGCTCGGACTGTGTGTAGCGCGTCTTTTTGCCGTCGGCCCGGGTTTCCTGGTCGCGGACTTCGTTCATACGGGCCCGGGTTTTGGCGTGGGCTTCGTCCAGCGTGACTGCCGATTCCCGGCCGTTTTCGTCGGAGAGGGCCGAGAATTCCTGGTTGATGCGCTCCTTTTGGGCCTTGCCGTCATAGTGGCTCTGTATTGCGTTGGTGACCAGCTTGTTGCCGAATTTCAGGCCGGAGGCCACCTTGCCGCCGATGCCGCTGGCACCCGCCATATCCGCCACGCCGCCCATGACGTCCAAGCCGGAATCCACCATGGTGGATACGGCCTGCCTGCGGTCGTGCTCCTTGGCGTTGATGCCCATGCCCACCATGTTGTGCAGCCGCTTGTCGCTGTAGTCCTCGGTGGATTTTTGGGTGCTGTCGTACCCCTCCTGCACCTTTTTCATGTTCTTGATGTCCTTGGAGGTGCTGGCGATGTCAAAGCCCGCCTTGACGCCCTTTACAATGGCGCTGCCGGTGGAAAGGCCGCCGCCGATGGCCCCCAGCGCGGGGTGGAAGCCCTTGACGCCCTCAAACATGGTGGCGCCGCCGTCCAGCACCTTGCCGAAGGTATCCATGGCAAAGCTTTCTTCCTTCAGGACATCGTCCCGCTTTTCGCTGTCGTTGTTTTTCACGTGGTCGTAGACGCCCTTGCCCGCGTCGTAAATCGATTTGCCGCCCTTGATAAACCCGCCGACAACGGGGATTTTCCCGGCCAGGTCAAAGCCCTTCTCCGTGATCTCCTCGGAGTTGTCCTTGAGCATGTCCTTGGCCTTGTCGCCGGTGGAGCGGGTGTCGTCGGAGTAGATGCCCAGGGCGTCCTTCAGGCCCAGGCTCTCCATGATTTCGTTGGAGGCGTTGTCGAGATTTTCCCGGCGCTGCCGTTTCTTTTCCTGCGCCTTGGCCTTCGATTCCTTTGTGCCCACATTTTCTCTGATTTTGCGCTTGACATCCACGACCTTATCCGCCGCGTTTTCCTTTAGTTCATGAACCTTTTCCTTGCCCCACTCCTTGGCCTTGGTGGCTTTTTCGCCCAGCCATTCCTTGCCGTCCTTCAGCTTTTGCTGGGCGGCGCTCAGCCACTTTTTGGGGCCGCCCTGTACCGGCATGGATGCCACAGGGGACGAAAACGCCGACGCCGTGGAGATGGCGGGGCCACTGCCCACCTCTTTGCCCATGGCGGCCCTGGCCCCCTCCGCGTCCGCCCGGGACTCAAAGGAGGGATCCTGCACCGCCGCGCCTGCCGCCGCCTTTGGCATGTGTCCCTTTGCCTGGGACACCACGTGGGACAGCTCGTGGCCCAGCAGCTCCTGGCCTTCTCGGGAGCCCGGGGAGAAGGCGCCCGTGTCAAAGCCCACCTGGTTGCCCTGTGTCAGGGCGTTGAAGCCCTTTGCCCCGATCTCCGGGCTCTCGAACAGCTTCAATCCGCTGAAATCAGCGCGGAAGGATCCCTCCATCTTCTGGCGGATCTCTCCCGGCAATTCGATGGATTTTTTCTGTGAAATCCAATCCGACAGTCCCCCGCCGGAGGGGCCCGCCTGCTTCTCTGTGCTCCGTTCCTCCACAGATGCCGCTTCCGGCAATGGCTTTGCCTTGCTCCTCAGTTCGTCCTGGTACGCCGACATGACGCACTCTCCTTTCCCTTATGGCCTGTCGTCCGGGTCTATCCCACCGTGATGTGGTCGCCGATGCTGGTGCGGTCGATGCTGGCGATTTCCGGTATGGACAGCGCGCTGTTGACATCCAGATAGCAGTGGGTGTCTGTATTGTTGCAGGTTTCCAGATAGACCACCCGGAACCGGGAGCCAATGGCGGAGTAGCTTTCTATCAGCCGCTCCAGATCCCGCTTGTCCACCGAAAGGCCCCGGCCCTCCAGATTTAGAATGACACAGAAGTCGTTGCCGCTGTCGCCGTAGAGGGTCTGGTACAGCTGCATATGGCGGGCGCTCATCCCCTCGTCGTACCACTGAAAATACTCCACAATGCGGGGCTGTATGCCCGTTGCAATCTCGATGAGAAGTTCCAGCGCGTGGCGGGTGCCCTTTCCGCCCTGAAACATATCGATGTTTTGGATGAGGTACCGCAACTGCTCCGGCGTGAAGATGTCGCCGCTGTTGTCGATGCCCAGCCAGCTTGCCAGATAGGCGACGGTGTCGTCCGGGGTGGACTGGTAATCCAGCAGCATGGGCACCTTGTCCACCTTGCGCTCCTCGTCCAGATACAGGGACTGAAACACTCCCAGGAAGCGCTCAAAGAAGGGGTTGCCCTGGTATATTTCCGGCAGATATTCCGAGAAGGAGGCCCAGGGGAAATCCAGCCGCAGCCCCTCCAGCACGCCGTGGCCCCCGCCGGCCGACCACGCCGCCACCAGCACCCAGATGTACCGCCCCGTCAGCCCGTGGAGCAGGATATCCGTCTGGTTGACATGGCGGATGTGGGGCAGGTGGGTCATCACCTCGATTTTGGAGCGCACCGCGACGGTGGGATCCGCCAGGTACTGCTCCAGTCGCCGGGGGGTGTCCTCGATGTATACCTCCCGGGTGTTGGAGGCCGCCACGATCACCTCCAGCTTCAGCTCCTCAAACTGGCCGGTAACCAGCAACCGATGGTAGGTCATGGCTTCGTCGCCGGTGTCAAACACAGGGGTGAGATAGGCGCCGCCGGTGTCCGGAATGGACAGGGTCATATCCCGGGCCTGCTCCAAGCCGTGGATGCATCCCCGCATCAGGGAATGGCGGAAAAAGTTGATGTACTTTTGCTCCTGCTTCATTCTCCGCCCTCCTTACACAAATTCCAGATCCGTTTCGTACACATAGGCCAGTGCGTCCGGGTGTACGACGATGTCGCCGTGGATGTTCTTGTCGCCGCCTTCGCCGTAGTGCTCAAAGGACAGCTGGGATACCTTGGCCACGCAGTCCAGCATTTCCAGGTGGGAAAAGACATTGCCGTACACCACGTCCTTTCCGAACTGCCCTGTTTGGTGAAAGTCGATCAAGTCCGACAGGCAGTCCAGCACCTTTTGCCGGGCGGCAGGTGCGTCGTCCCGCAGGTGAATGCGACCATAGACACCCACGCCCACATACCGGGCGGCGACGACCTCCACATTGACGGTAACCAACCGGTATTGCTCCAGATTGTCCCGGATGCGGCGACGGTATGCCTCGCTGAGGCCCGGCCGGGGTTCCCACTCCGAATAGGGCTTGACCACCACCATAACGGTGTTGGCCTTTTGCTCGGCCCCATATATGGCGCTGTACTCCGCCATGGTCACCACTGTGACCAAATCAATGCACAGGCCCGGTGTCGCCTTGACAAGGGCGATGTAGTCGGCCGCGTTGACCGCGCGGGTCACACGATTCAGCTTTTCTTCGATGGCTTCCTCCAGCCCGGCGGAATCGAGGCATGCCTGCCCCCCTGTCGCGGCCGACGGATTGGTGATGGTGATGGTCTCGTCCACCGGATCCAGGAAGCGGGTGATTTGCCCCTGGCGGACATTGCCGCCATCCAGCAGGGAGGTTTTCACCTCCACGGCTGTGACAGTCAAGCCGCCGTCCGGCTGGCGGCCCATCAGGCTGTCGCCGAACACGATTTCCCGGCTGTCCCTGTCAAACCGGAAGGCCCTGTCGTTCCAGGAGGCGCGGGTGATGTCGTCCCATTCCTCCCACAGCTCCAGATAGGTGCGGCCACCCCGGGTTTCGCTCAGCGCCAGGCGCATGGAGTAGAGGTTTTCCGCGTCAAAGGGAAGCCGCTCGTCGGCGCAGCCCAGCGTTGTGCCCAGCCGCAGTTCTTCCCACTGCTCCCTGTCCGCCACAAACACCAGAATGGCGGCGTCATCCGGGGGGAGTGTGCCAAACCGCTCCCGGTCAAACACCAGGACGCGCTCCCACGGCCTCTCGCCGGGGGCAATGTCGCACAGGGAATCCTCGTCGGCCTCGTGCTCGTACCAGACGGTGTAGCCCTCCCCGTCCTGCACCGCCACGGTGAGGACGTCTGTTTCCCGGATATAGGCATCCAGGGGGATGCGGGCTTCACCTGTCCAGCGCAGTTCAAGGGTGCGGGCGTAGGTTTGGGTCTGCTCGGCCCGGATGCTGTTGACCGCGATGCGGCCAATCCGGGGCAGAACGTCGTAGCCGTTTTTCACCAGGCGGCACCGAATGTAGTGGCCCCCGGCCAAAACTGGGTTTTCCAGTTCGATGGTGGCGGTGTCAAGCCGCAGCTCGATGAAGCCGTCCCGCAGGAAGCCGCACGTATCATCCCGCACCGAGGAGACCGGTGTCCAGTGGCCGTCGGCGCAGGATTCCCACACCAACTCCGACAGGAAAAAGGCGTCGACAAAGGCGTTTCGCGGCTCGTTGACCACATCCACCCAGAAGCGCACCTCTCCCTCCAGCGGGCGGGCGAAGCCCAGGTACAGGGCTGTGTCCACATCCGTGTCGTAGGTGAAAATGCGGGCATAGCCGCCGTCCACCCCGGCAAAGGGCATCAAATCGTGGAAGGTTCCACCCAGGTCGTTGTAGATGCGGGTGAGCCGATTGCCGACAGCCCGACGGCTCTCCGCCAGTTCAAACACAATGTCGCCGGCAGCCAGTCGGGTGCCCCGGGCCAGATGAATTTCTCCGTCGGCATCCCAGGACAGGTCACAGGCGGCGGCGGATTTTCCCGGCTCCAAGCCCAGCAGCTTCAGGTATTTCAGCCGGTGGATCTCCCCCGTGGCATTCATGTAGTAATTGAGGGTATCGGTCAGCCAGGCAAAGGTTTGGAGCACCGTGATGCCCGGGTCGTGATGGTTGAAGTCCGTCCACTCCCCTGTCAGCAGGGGAATCCGGCTTCTGGCCCGGTCAAAGATGCGATCGTAGCCCAGATCATCCAATTGTGGTACGTTAAGCATGGCAAACCCCCATCCCGACCGGGCAAATATAAAACAGATTTTACACAAGCTGATGCCCGGTCGTATGGCTTCGCTTGCGAAGTTGCGAACTACGTGAGCAAGGGTGGGCGTGCGTATGCACGCTTAGCGATTCCATTCCTTATGTGTTTTCTGGAATCGCTATTCCCCCTAATTCCCGACCGGGCAGAAATAGAAACAGATGATACACAAGCTAACGCCCGGTCGTATGGCTTCGCTTGCGAAGTTGCGAGCAACGTGAGCAAGGGTGGGCGTGCGTATGCACGCTATCCTCCATCCTGACCGGGCAGATATAGAAACAGATGACACACAAGCTAACGCCCGGTCGTATGGCTTCGCTTGCGATGGGATAAATTCGCGTTGTTTTCCTGAGTCGAGTTGATTGCTACATGCCGCCGGACAGTTCCACGTACACGACATGGTCACCGTTGACGGCCATGGCAAAGGGATTGTTCACCTGCCGGTAGATGTCGTCCTCCACGGCAAATTCCCTGTCGCCGAAGCGGGCTGTCATAACGATGCGGCCCACCACCACGTCCGGATGGCGGATTTTCAGGTACGCCAGCAGCTGCTGGCGGTTGGGCAGCACGCCGATTTCCCAGCCTGTGCCCTCAAAGCCGCCGGTCAGCGGGTCGATGAAGGTGCGCACACTTTCGCCGCATGCTTTTTGCAGGTCGTAGGCGTTCTCCATCTTCTCGCACTCCAGCCACAGGCGGGTGAAAATTTGGATGAAATGGGGCTGACTCAGCACCAGCTGCTTGCCTAGGGGAATAATGCCGCTGCACTCGGTCAGCTTCTGGCGGATGGCGTCCTTGACAGCCGAGAAGATGTGGCCGCCCTTTTCATACTCCAGCGTCAGCACTGCGATGGTAAGGAGGTTGTCGTCCCGCTCCCCTTGGGGATTGACGCCGCTGACGCACTTGATGCGCTTGACTCCGTAGGAAATCTGGGAGATGATATCGAAATAATCCTGGCCGGTGACTGCCCTGCCCCTTGTGCGCAGCATGTTGGCAATGATGGCCTGGGAGGTCTCTTCGTTGTAGCCGTCGTAGCCGCCATAGGCGGGTATGGGATTCTCCACCCGGCTGATATAGCGGATGGCGGTGTTCATGGTGTTGATGGCGTAGGCGTCCACGTTGGCCTCGGAGCCCTGGTACCCCTGGTACTCCACCTTGATGTCCGGCCCCTTGCCCGCCGGCGGGAACGACGCGAACACGCCTTTTTCAAACCGGATTTCCCCGGCTGCCAGGTCGATGTTGTACACCCGGCCCCGCTCCATCCGGTGCTGGGCCTTGTGCCAGAGCACCCAGTTTTCATCCTCGGTCCCGTTGCCCTCCTCATTGACATACACGCTGGCCTTCAGTAGATTTTGCTCCGCCAGTGTGATGTCAAGGGCTCTGTCCACATCGTCCACGTAGAAATATTCGGTGCGGGTGCTGACATTTTCCACCTTGGCCATGTTGGTGTAGATGCCGCTGACCACCGGCAGGTCGTAGAGGCGGCTGGTGCGGTTGTGGCAGAGCAGGCGAATCCAGTACAGTTCCTTGCCGAACAGAGAGCGGCGCTGAATATCCGGCGGCACCACCAGCAGCATGGTCTCGGAGTATAGCATCCCTCCTGTGTTGTCCACCAGCTTAAGGGGGACAAACCCGGCAGGTGACAGGTACTCGGCGGTGAAGTCCACCTGGTAATCGGCGTTGTTTTCAATGCGCCAGTACAGGCTGAGAGGCGTGCCCCAGCAGCTGGAGGAAAACCCCAGATACATGGCGGGCTGCCGGGCCTCCTTGTTGTAAAACAGGGAAATGCTGCGGCCCCGGCGAAGCTGGGCGGTGACGTCCACCACCTCGAAATTGTTGCGGGTGCAGGCGTAATCCGGCAGCACCGGCGCTTCATCGTAGTGGTAGGACAGCCGCAAATTGCTGATGACAGGGCAATACTGGCGGCAGGGAATCCGATAGAGATTGCCGGCCCGAATCAGCCGCAGACGCAGCCGACCCTGTCCGTCCGCCTGCTCCGGCGGCAGAATGTCGGCGGGCACGGTGAAGGCCACCGTCATTGCTCCCCGGGCCGAGCCGTTGAAGAGAACCGACAGGTGCTCCTCCCGAATCAGCCGCTTCCACCCCGTGGCCGTCAAATACTCAAACAGCACATAGTCGGCCTTTACATCCACCACTGTGGGCTTGGGCTGGGAACGGGGCCGCTTCATGACCAGCTTGTAGTCGGGATCCTCCTCGATTTCCGGCAGCAGCTGCTCCAGAACCTGGAAGTCCAGATCGAATTTTATCTCCACCCTGGCGCCCTTGCGGGCAAATACCTGGATGGATTCCAGCACGCATTCCGCGTAGATGTCCATCGGCTCCCCAAAGGGCAGGAAGCGATGGGGGTTCTGGGATATGCCGTTGCAGGATACATCGTCGGGCACAATTTCCCGGCCGGACAGGCGAATCCGCAGGCCGGACAGCTCCACCTGACACAGCTTGTCGGCCACAATCCCCAGCACATATCGCTCTCCGGCGGCCAGCTCTGTTTTTTCCGGCGTATACTGGGCGCGGGTCAGGACAATCTGGTTCTCGCCCTCCCGCTCCGCCTTGTCAAAGGCCACCGTTTCCTCCCGGCCCAGCAGGACGAACCGAACCGCTGGGGATAACAGCGCGGCCATTACCGGCTCCTGCTCTTCCTCCGACAACACCTGTACCTCCACCTGCAGCCGCAGAGAGTCCAGACCGTCCAGCAGGTCGTCGTAGCCCAGCAGGAGCATGTGCTCCGACTGGTTGTCCAAATCTGTTCCAAAGGCGGTGAAAAGGCATTTTTCCGCTGTGCCGCCTGTGCGGCTGCTCAGCACCTCCACAATGGCGTCTCCGTCCTTGTCGGTGGCAAAGAGAGCCTCCAGCTCGGCGCCGACGGCGGTGATGCCGTAGGCGGTTTCAAAGGTGACCCGGTGCTTGCCGGAGCGGCTGTTGGCCAGCAGCTGGCTTCCCCGGGGGATGAACACAGGCTCGTCGATGCCCGGAACCGGGTAAAACCGCACATAGCTTCGGGCCGATTCCACCGGCTCCTCCTTGAGGCGGTCAAACAGGTTCAGGTATTGGATTTTATGCTTGTGGAGCACATGGTCGAACCGGGAGGCGCTTTCCGCCAGCATGCTTTGGGTCAGGAGGGCCAGTGCGGCGCCGCTGTCCGGATTATCCGGGTCAAACCGCCACTCCGGCACGTAGGCCGCCGCCAGCTGCCGCATTTTATCCAGCATGGAACCTCCGGCATATTCCTGGGCCATCCCAGACCACTCCTTTCCGTTGCTTATTCAATCCCCACGCCCTCGTACAGGTAATAGGGGAACACCAAATTGTTGGGATTGTTGGTGGCGCGAACTGTGTAGCCGATGTTCACCAGCGCCTTGCCGTTGTGAATGTCCCGCAGATCCACGTCCACTGTGATGTCGATGATGCGGGGCTCCCACCGGGTCAGGGCGTCGACCACCTCACCCCGGAGCATGGACATGCTGGCCGTATCCGGCAGCTCAAAGATATAATCGTGGATGTCGCAGCCGAAATCCGGCATCATGGCGCGTTCGTTTTTGCGTGTCATAAGAATGATGTAGATGGACTGGCGGATGTCCTCCTCCTCGCTGCACATGACAAACCGGCCTGTGGCGGGGTCGACCCGCGGCGGGAAACTGAATCCCCGACCCAAAAACGCGGATGTTCCGGACATGGCTCACCTCTCCCTTCGCCCCATTGGCTTTTTTGGAATCGCTCGGACTAATTGAGCTTGATCATACCGCCGGATACCTCGACCATGGCGTTGCCCTTCAGCGTTGCCTTGGCCTGAGCCTCCAGGTTCAGCTGGGCGCCCTTCAGGTCGGCCCCTGTCTTGCCCTCGATGGCGACGGTCTGCTTGCCGGCGATTTCCACCTTGTTGCCCTCCAGCTTGATGCCGCCGGCGTTGCCGTCCATGGTGATGGTGCATTGGCCGGTTTTCAGGGTGATCTTTTTGTCCGCCGTTATTTCAATCGCGCCGTTTTTGCAGTCGATTTTCAGCAGGTTTTTTCCGCCCTTGTCCGATACGGTGATGGTTTCGTTCTCATCCTCCGCCACGATGGTAAGGCCCTTGGGGGTGTTGGCGGTGATGGATTGCTTGCTGTCCTCATCGTTGAGGGCAATCTCGATTTCCCCCTTGGTTTTGAGGTAGCGGTTGGTGTTTTTGTCGGTGAACTGATCCCCGGGCAGGGTGGCGTCGGCCGGGTAAAAGCTGCCCATTACAAAGGGACGCTCCCGGGAGGGGCCCATGAAGCCCACCAGCACAATGTCCCCCACCTCCGGCAGCAGATACTGGCCGTAGCCCTTGCCGGCGTAGGAAAAGAGCACCGGGATCCATTTGGATATATTTTTTCCGTCCTCCCAGGCGGTGAACTCCACCTTGAGCATGGCGGGATATTTCTTGTCGTTGTTCTCGCTGACTGTGCCCAGCACAAAGCTTCCCACACCGCTCATGCGGGGCGGATCTTCCTGCTGCATGGCCAGCAAATCGGTCAGCTGATTCATAATTTGTCCACCCTCGCCTCAAAGGTTGTCTCAAAGCCTCTGTGATCCAGTGTGTGGCGAACCTCCAGGATGTAGCAGGTCACATCGGCCTCCGGCATCAGGCCGGTGATTTTTACACTGCGGCCCGGCACCAGCTCCGGCAGTCCCACACAGCTGCACAGCAGCCGCCCGAAGCCCGACTGGGCCTGCTTGACAATGGCGGTGGCCCGCTCCTTGGCTTCTCCCGCAGTGACAACGTCGTGCTCGAAAAAGGTTTTCGTGCTCTCGCCCATCATGCGATCGGCGGTGGAGCCCTTGCTGAAATTGCCCTGTATGGTTGCCTCGCCGGAGATGGCCTCGTCGTTTTCCGGGTTGATTCCCACTACCTTTGCCTTCTTGATGAGGCTGCCCCCCCGCAGGGAGAGGCGCGCTGTCCGAATCCCCTTTCGGGGGGCCAATGTCATAATGGCGGAGGCGGAGGCAGGGGCCTTGCGGAAATACGCCTTGCCCTGCACAATGAAAAATTCGCAGCCGTAATACCGGGCCTGACGCACCACAAACTGGTAATCGCTTTCCATGGAGGTGGGGAGCATATCCTCCTGCTTGGAGAGATTGTCGATTTCCTTCCCCTTCAGATAGGCGCTGGCGGGCTGGGCGGACAGGATGTCCGTCACGCTCTGGCTCACCTTTTGATCCAGGGCGATGTCGAGGCGCTGGGTTTTCATCAGGAGACACTTGGCGTCCACACATTCCACGTGAATGTAGGGGGCGTCCTCCATGTCAAAGACGTACTCCACCTCCGCCACCAGGCCGTAAAAGACGCTCTCGGTTTTGATATACCCCAGCAGCACCTCGATTTTGGCGCCCAGCTGGAGCTTGTCCATGACGCCCTTGGCGTCGAACTTGCTGTTGGGCCGGTCGTACTCTCCCATGACGTCAAAGCTGCAGCCGGACGCCGCAAAGCCCGCGGTCAAATCCACCGTTACAGCGGAAATTCCCGCGCCCAGCTTTTCGGTAATCTCCGTGCCGTCCACCTCGATGCGGATTGTCGGCGCTGTAAAATCACCATATTTTTTTTTCACATCCGCAAAGCTGGTGCTGGACGTCATCAAATCCATAGAGATATGCCCACTTTCTTCGACATTCTGCCGCCATTCCGGAACCGGGCCGGACGGTTCGCACCCCGCTCATCCCCGATGCGGCTACGCCGGGTCGCCCGCTACCGAATCGAAGGCACCTTCAGCCGGACTGCCCCCTTTATGCTCCGGGGGTTGAGGATTCCGTTGGCCTGGGCAATCACCTTCCACTGGGCGGGATCGCCGTATTCCTCCCCTGCCAGCATCCACAGCTGGTCACTGTCTGCCAGCAGCCGTTCCTTGGTTCGGTCGGGGGATTCAAATGGGTTCTGCTTGCCCTTTTGCAGTTTGCTTCGATCCTCGCCCTTGATGATCAAATCCATCTTGGCGCGCACCGGAATGCCGCTGCGGGAGAACATGGTGTACTTGACGGTGCAGGCCTCCATCTTCCCCACAAACTCCAGGTAATCGCCCCAAACAAACGCCAAATCCGGCGGCTGGTGCACCTGGGGGTCGTAGCGAATCAGCGACACAAAATTGTCGCAGGCCACATTGACGCTTTCATCGGGATCCGGGGGATCCCGCTCGTCGCCCCGCTGGGCCATGGCGTTCTGATCCTTGCTGTTTTTCAGGCTTTTGACCCTGTCCATCTTGAATTGCTGATTTTTGGCCAAATCCACCCCGGCCATAGGGGTGTAGCTGTCGAAGTACAAATTCAACCGCAGGATGGACGGCAGACCGTACACCGCCTGGGTTTCCTCAATGTCCGCATCGCCGCCCAGAGCTCGATTCTCCGCCAGGCGAACGATGTTGGTAATCTTGTATTCGGTTGGGTTGAACTGAACAGCCACCTTGCTTTTGGAGCCGTTGTTGTTGATGAAAATAACGGCTTTTTCCAGTTTTCCGCCTGTTGCAGCCATCTGCTACAGCAACCCCTTTCGCATTCGTTCGGAGCGCAGCCGCCGTTCCAGGGCCGCGTAGACCCGGTCGGCAATTCGCTCGATTTCCCCGGCTGACCGAACTCGGGCATATTCCCTGTCCAGATCCGCCGTTGGGCTGATATCCTCTGTTACGGCCCGATTCACCGTGCGGGTATCGGTGGTGGAAACCGTCTTGCTTGTTTCCCGCGAAAATACAATATCCGCCGGCGCATCGCTGCCGGAGCCTGTGGCACTCTCAGCCCTTGCCCCCTTTGCCGGCGCTGCCAGCACCATGGGGGACGCCTCGGGAAGATAGGGGCGGGGGGCATATCGTTCCAGGGTGTCTCGCGCTGTCTGGGCAACCCTGGGCATGGCATCCCGTGTCGCCGTCTCCCCGGGAGTGGCCGGAGCCGCTGTTTGTCGATGGAGAACCTGCTGCCCAGCTGTGGGGTAGGGCACTCCGGTGATGGGGGAAAGCCCGTTCACGGCCGTCTCTCCCGGGTGGCGAAGGGAGGCGGGCGGCATCGAGGGCCTGTCCGCTGTCTCGTATGCAGCACTTGCCGACGGGGTTGGCGATGTCCGGCGCTGCAATAACTCCCGGCCATCCCGCTGAGTGAACGCCTGCGGGGAGAAGGAAGTCCCCTCATCGCGCCGCGTGCCGCGATGTGTCCACTGTCCGGCCGCCGTCGGCATCTCATTCCCCTGTGTGGCGCGCGCCATCGGTTGCCGTTGCTGCCCGAGCATAGGGCCGGAGGAGAGCATCCCCGCTGGGCTGGTTGCGCTGCGAATGTCCCTTTGCGCCGGTGTGCGCTTTGCCGCCTCCTCCGCCTGTCGAACCAGTTCCGTGGTCAAGTGCGCCGCGGACGAGGCGACATCCTGTCTGTCGGTCTGGCGGTGTCGCAGCCGCATCGATTCAAAGCGGCTGTGAAGCGGCGCTCCGCTGCCGGCAGTTTCTGTCTGCTGACGGTTGGCCCCTTGGGGGATGTCGCTCCCCGGCCAGTCTCTGCTGACGCGGAGCCGCTGTCTGCCCGGATATGGCTCCATCCCAATGCCGGGGATATCCGCCGCCCTTTTGTCGGGAACGGACTGGGGGGAGGGCGTATCCCGCCGTTCCTCCGTTATCCGGGGCGGAGAAGGCTCCGGTTTTCTCTGTGTCTGCCCGCGCACCACTGCCGAAACCGATTCCCCTGTCCGTTCCGTCGGGACACGCATTTCCGCCGGGGAAATGGGCTGCACCGACAGCGGACTGTCGCTCGGGCGAGGACGGAAGGGCTCTGTGGCCTGATTGTGGGACGGCGTAGTTGTCGGCCGGGCTTGGTCGGGTATCGACGAAGGGGCCTGGTTGTGGGGCGGCGCAGGTGTCGGCCGGGCTTGGTCGGGTATCGGCGAAGGGGCCTGCCGTTGTGGCATCGAATCCGCCTGAGTCGCCGGGGAATGGCGAGGCTCTCCCTTGTGACCGGCGGTCTGTTTGCTGTGTGTGGTAAGCAGCGCCCGGTACAGCTCCGCCGGCAGTGCACCTTGCTGCTCCATCAAATAGCGCATCGGTGCTTGGCCGGGTGGCGTCGACACCGCGCCGGTTTCCCGGCTGGTCTGTCGTTCTGCGGCTGTCGGTGTCCCCGGTTGTTGAGGTGCCTTTCCGGCAACAAGGAATTGTCCCACGTTGCCGCCGCTGTAGGGCACAAAGCTGTCCTTTCCGGTGATGTCCCAGCCTGCCGTGGCGCGAACCAGCACAGTTGTGCCGTCGGTCTGCGCCCGGTCGGCGCTGTGCCAATGGGCCAGCCGATTGAAGTGCAGCAGCGCCTGAGTCGGAAAGCCTATCATTCGCTGGGGAAGGGCAGCGCTGCTTGTGGAGCGATGGGGCTCACCCGCTCCGTCGATTGCCGTGGGAAGCCCGACTTCCCGGGGGGTAGACACAGATGGGGGTTGTTCCCTGCCGGCTACAATGGAAACGCCTCGCTGCCGAAACGGCAGAACCCGCGAATCCGGGGCGTTTGCTTCGCTTGTACTGTGCGCGGAGTCGCTCCGCTGGGTCTCCGGAGCAGACATGGTCAGGCCATCCCCGGAATCGGAGAGGCGTCGGTTGTCACGGATACGGGTTGTCGGCTCCGGCTGTCGTCGCCCGGGCGTTTGTGGGGTGGGCGACAGCGATGCCGATTGGTCGGGCTGTTGCGCCGCGCTTGCGGAAGCAGGCGTCTCGGCCCGGCCCCGCAAATCGTGAACCAGGGATTGGCTGATAAACGCCATCCCATCCCGAGCCGCACCGGTCAAGGCCGCCGCATGCACCGGGGGAAGCTGCAGTCCCCTGCTCACAACATCCAAATCCGACGGAAACAGGGATGGGAGCGCCGGTTGACGCCCTGTGGGCTGCGGTGCGGCTTGTGGAACGGTTCCCGCTGTCTCCTGTCGGGCAGCCTGCCAGTCCCGGTACAGGGGGCCGGACGGCTCCAGGGCGATGGTGTTGCCCCTTTGCCGCAGCAGCATGGTTTTTTCCAGCATCCTGTCCCCGCGGGTATATGCCGTGGCAATTTCCCGCACACCCTGGGACAAAATGCGGTTCAGGAAGGTCAGCCCTATATGTAAATTCAAAATCTGATTGTTTTCGATGATAGTCTGGAGGTTGTGAATGTGCTGAATGCTGTGCCGATAGCGTCCCCCATCGGAGGAGGGTTCCTCATCCTGCCGGGGCTGCAAAAAGAGAATCCAGGCGGGAGCGTCCACGCTGGACGAAAAATCCGTATACCGTTCAATCAGCCGGTTGGCGAAGCCGGTATCCACAATTGGCAACAGCAAGCATTCTCCCTCCTTCCCGGTTCCTTTCAGGCGGTCAGCACTCTTCCATGCGCTCGTACGCCATCTCAAAGCGCTCGATGAGCACCTGGTCGTTCATGGCGTCCATATCGGAGATGGACCATTTTTTGAAGATGCAGCCGTCCAGGGCGTAGATTTTCTTGGCCCTGCGGTCGGTTCCCAAAACGGCGATGATGACGTTTTCGCACAGCTGCTGGCCCACTCCCACCGTCATGGCTGTGGGGGTAAAGTGGTCGGAATCCAGCAGAATCCCCCGCTCAAACACCATGATTTTTTCGGTGGTCAGGGGGGAGTACAGGGAATGCACGGCGTCGTTGACGCCGCCCTCCACAAAGGCCTCGGTGGCGATGGTCTGCTCGATGCTGGAAATTTTGGAAAAGCCGACCTTTGTGACATAGTTGAAATACACCAGAAAATTGCAGCCGCTCAAGGCGTCGGCCCGCTGCATGGCTTTTGCGGCACTCATCGGCAGCGTTTCCCTCCTTCTCCGGTCGAGTCATTGCTTTTATATCTCGAAGATGTTTTTGGGCTCGTTGTTGATTTCCTTGTGAATGGCGGAAATCTCGGCGCAAAATCGCCGTCTGGTTCGGTGATCCAGCGTCATAACCGTCTGGTAATCCCAGTGGTAGTAGTAGGACAGGAACGAGACTTCCTTGTAAATCTCCTGCTCCGGGTAAACGGTTATTCCGCTGAGGTAAAATTTATGGGTTGTTCAAAGGTATGGCCGCACTCGGGGCATACGCATTTGTCGGTGATGGGCTCCACGGCGTTGATGGTCTGGTACATACTTTGCAGGAACGCAAGGTCGGAGGAGTAGAACTTCTCCACAATGCGCGGATCCAGCTTCTGTACCGTCCCCAGGGAGGTAATGACCCGGGACAGAATGATGACGGTCAGGTAGCCGGGATTGCTGACAACGCGGGGATCCCGCAGGGGCAGAATTTCGTCGGCCGCTGTGGCAAGGCGCATCACGCCGTGCTTGTGGACGACCCCGGAGGAATCCACATACCCCTTGGGCAAATCAAATTCAAACTCGGTGAGAAATTCCTGTTCCATATGGCGCGCCGCTCCTCTCATGTCCGGTTATTTTGTGTTCAGTGTCCCGGAAATCCGGGGCCGGGAAGCCGAAACCGGCTCCCCGGCTCGTCGGATTCGGCTTACTGGTTGCGCTTCATCTCTTCAAAGGCAAGCTCGACGCTCTCAAAGGCGATTTCGCTGGAGCTGGCGTTGAAGTCGGGGGCAGTGTACTTGCAGGGCCAGGCGTTAAAGAAAGTCCAGTTGGCGATGTCGTTGTGGGCATCGTCCTGCAAATAGATGGTGATATCCTTGACGCGATCCTCTGCGGTGCCCATTTCGCCGGAGGAAATGCCCGCTACCCACTCGTAGAAGGAGAGGCTCTCGGACATGCCCCATTTCAGGGTCACGTTGC
This sequence comes from Ruminococcaceae bacterium OttesenSCG-928-L11, assembly GCA_030265885.1. Lineage (GTDB taxonomy): Bacteria > Bacillota > Clostridia > Oscillospirales > Ruminococcaceae > WRAV01. The sequence continues at coordinate 22,189 of JAJDGX010000003.1, forward strand.
CGTACTTGGTCAGGCCGGGCATTTTGCGGGGGGAGTTGATGGTCTCGGTGCCCTCCCGGTATTCGATCACGTCTACGCTGGCGTCAAACCCGCTCACCTCGGAGAAGGCTGCCTGGTCGATCCCGTCGATCTCCAGGCGGTAATTATATTTCTTAAACGGATATACGTTAATGGCCATTGATTGTCCATCCTTTCTGGTTTTTAACGGTAACTACAGCTGCGTGCATCCCCACGGAACTATTCCTTCATAAACTGGGTGATGCGGAAGATGACGAACTCAGCCGGACGGCTGGGAGCAACGCCGATCTCGCAGATCAGGCGGCCATTGAGTATATCCTGTTGGGTCATGGTGTCGTAGCCGATGTTGACAAAGAAGGCTTCGCCTTCGCTGGCTCCCACCAGTGCGCCGTTGCGGTACATATCCCGCAGGAAGGAGGTGATGGTCTGGCGAACCCGCACCCACAGCACTTCGTCGTTGGGCTCGAACACGGCCCAGTTGGTCTGGGATTTGATGGTCTCCTCCAGGAAGATAAACAGGCGACGTACGTTGACGTATTTCCACAGACTGTTGGAGGAACAGGTGCGGCCGCCCCATATGCGGATGCCCTGGCCGGGAAGGGCCCGAATCAGGTTGACGCCGGCGGGGTTCAGCAGATCCTGCTCGCCCTTGTTGTACAGACAGGACAGACCCAGGCAGTTGTTGACCACCTCATTGGCGGGGGCCTTGTGGACGCCGCGGGTATTGTCGCTGCGGGCATAAATGCCGCAGACCGCGCCGGAGGGAGGCAGATACGTGGCCTTCTTGGCCAGCATGTCGTAGGTCTGGAGCCACGGATGGTACATGGCGGCGTAGTCGGAATCGACGATTTCCCTGTGGGTCAGCACATCCTGAGGCTTGGACAGCTCCAGGGGCACATCCAGCACGGCAAAGCGGCTGGCCAGATTCTGGCAGTGTGCCACCAGCGCCAGCTGCACAGCGGGAGCCGTGATGCCGGGAATCGCCATAATGCTCACATTGGTGATTTCCTTGAAGGCCTCCAGGCCAGTGCGCCTGCCGGGGACATCGCCGCCACCGATGTACATGCTCTCGTCCATAACCTTGGCGCTGCCGTCGCTGCCGCCGAACAGGGAGAAGGTCTCTACCACGGAAGCTGCGTCGCCGGACATGGCCAGCATCGGCGGGAAAATCTCGTCGATCTGGTTGTACTGGATGTTGACCAGGCTGGATTTGCCCAGCACATTCTCGATGAAATCGGTGCTTTCCCGGTTGAAGGAGACGTTTTCGTAGAACTCGTAGTCGCCGCCGCACACGATTTCGAAGTTGACTTCGCAGCTGGCGATGATTTTCTTGGGAACCAGGTTTTTGTCCACGATGTCGCCTTCAAACTCGTTTTCGAAGGTGACGACATTGTCCTGGATTTTGACGATGCGGTTGTGGGCCACCACGTTGCCCTTTTCAATCAGGGCCACCACGTCGCCGCTGGTGAAGGCGGAGGCGTTTTTGAAGGTGTACATCTTGCTGGCGGTCGCCATATCCTCGGTCACGGCCTCTACCTGGGTTTTGGCTTTGGAGGACTGGGCCACGGTCACCTTGATGTTGTTGCCCCATTTGCCGGGGTTCTTGGCGCTGACGACGACAGAGCTCATCACCGCCGAGGCCACCTTGGCATCGCTGGGGGCGACGCGCATCACGTAGCAGCGGGCGCCGCCGTTGGCAAAGAACTGCTCAACCGCGTAGGGCAGGAAGCGGGTGGGGCCATGGGAGCTTTCGGACAGGTAGCCGCCAAAGGTGCGGGTGTAATCGGCAAAGCTGGTAAGGAACACGGGAGTGCCCACCACAGGGCCCTTTTCCGCCGCGCCGATGAACCCGGCGGTACTGGTGCTGACACCCTCCATTGCCCGCATACCGGATTCAAATTCTTCTACGTATACTCCCGGAGACAAATATTCTGCCATGTCTTTCGTGGGCCGCGATATTTCCGCGGCCGCTCCTCCTTTTTAAAATGATCATTTCCCAATCAGGGCTTTTGTTTGGCCTGGATTGATGACACTGATAACGCCTGCGTACATACACATAAGCTTCGACATATTCTCCAGCGCGGGCAACCCTCCTATCAGCACAGATGTGGAACCGGGCGCCCACGGCGCCGTGGTGGCGGGAATGCAGGGCATAGGTGTCAGTACACCCAGGGCCGCTGCCGTCGCGGCTGCCACCGTAGGATTTGCCATGGATGTGCACATACCAAAGGGCATGACGTTGACCATGGGGATGTTGTCCATAATGGTGGCTGCCGGTGTCCCGGTCAAAACCCTGTTGGTGGGTAAGACCATCAGACTGCCCGGGGCCAGCCCAAAGCTGCACATCAGCTGGGCGCCATTACACACACACAGTCCCATTTCCCTTTCTCCTTGTCATAATGCAATATTTTCTCGATTCTCGTCTCATCCCCCGGTTCTACGGGAATGCTGTATTGACCCTGGGAATCGCATTGGGAACGGTAAATTCGCACTACCGGCTCACCCGGCTTGTGCTTGCCGGAAATGGGATCCCGGGTGCGGTATTCGCCCATGGAATCCCGGGCGTCGACAATGAACGTCTCGCCGTTTTTTTCGCTGCCCAGCAGAAAGCGCCTGCCGGGAAACCGGCGAATGGTGTACCCCTGCAGCAGCAGCCGAGTTTCCCGCTCCCCCGCCTCCACGCTTTGCAGCCGAAGGGGGGATTCCTCCCGGACACAGGCATACACCACAGCGTCGGGAATATGGGTTCCCTCGATGCGCTCACAGTCCCGAAACACGCCGGAGGCTTTGCGGTGCATGCGTACCCGGATGACTGGATATGTCTTGTCCAGCGCGGTTTTGTCCACCCGCACCGTCCGGGGATAGTAGTGGGGGCATCGGATCTGTATTTCGTGGACGTCGCCGTCCGTCTGCCGAAATACATAGAAGCCGCCCGGTTTTCGCAGCGGGCTTTTTATGGGCTTGCCGCCGCTCTGGAACAAAATGCCCCGCTCGTCGACATCCCCGCCCGTGTACTCGTCCTGAATCTGCAAGACAAAATCCGGAGTTAAGTCAATCAATTTGCATCACCTCCCCCGGGCGCGTCCCGGCCATATCTGCCGCGAATTGGCTCTATGCCGACACGGGCCGCCACAACACGCGAGAAGCTGCGCTCCCTGCGGGAGGAAATGAAGATCGGGGAGACACTGAAGTACACTGCCAGCTGATACGGGGTGGACAGTGCCGCCCAGATTTTGGTTTTATCCTCAAACGTGGGGTTGAGCAGGCTGACCTGGCATTCCTCCTCCGGCTCATCCACGAAAGGATTGACTGCTGTGAGATTGACGACGCTGTTGTCCATCAGCGTCTGGATGGTCTTGCCGAAAATGCGCTGCTCCATCTCCGCCGCCGCGGCAATCTGGGCCTTTGTGTTGAGGAACAGCAGATAGTTCAGCGTCATGGGCTTGGACGGGAACGTGGTGACGTTGTCCGGCGAGCGAATGGGCGTGGTGCCCCGGTATTCGCTCAGTTCCCGCATGTCGTAGAGGAACAGCCCCGCCTGGAAGTCGCCGTTTTTGTCGTAGGGTGCGGCCAGCGCCACCAGCTCCGGCGATTGAAGGGGCTCCGGGCACAGGTTTTCTTTGAGCATGCGCAGCACGGTATTGCTGGCATCCGCTATGATTGAGTAATCCGCCATTTGTGCCTTCCCCCTTTACATTTCTATGGAATAATAGGCGGGGGCGTCGCCTGACTCCGCCCAGTAGCAGTACCGCCATGTCTGGTTATCCAGCGTAAAGACTCTGCGGGTTATTTTATCCGCGTAGTTGATGTTCCACAGCCGGATAAACAGCTTGTTCTGCTTGTCCATTTCAAAGGAAATGTCGTTGAAGGCCGTGGGCTGTGCCTGCCGGACATAGTCGATGGCCACGCAGTCCTCGATGGAGGGAGGCGCGTTGTCCTCTATCTCCATACCCCGGATGCTGTCCGGCGGAACCTCCTGCCCCAGAATCGTTATCCGCTTGATAAAGATTTTGTTTTTCTCCTGATTCTCGTTGAGAGATGTCTCGGAGCGCCACACATCCTTGTCAATTTCGAAGTAGAGGGTCAGCTGGGTTTCCACAAAATCCGGGTCGCCGCCGCCCATTGTGCCGCTGGCGGAGGAGTTTCCCTCCTGCTGCGCGCCGGATGCGGATCCCGCAAAGGGCGTGGCCCACTCTGTCACAGGCTCCTCCTGTTGGGAGGATTCGGCCCTGGACGAGGATTCCTCTTTGGAAGAGGAGGAGTCCTCCTTGTCCTGTTCGTCCTTGGAGGATTCGTCCGTCTGGGGGACATAGGGGTCAAACACCGCCCAGCTCATGGGAGTGGCCTGCAAAGCACCGCCAGCCGCCGCAAGAGGCGCTATCCCCGCAGAATTGCCGATGACAGCCGATGCCGGCTCCGGGGGGATGCCCTCATATGGCAGGCTTTCCCCGGCCTGGGGATAGTCTCTGCCGATTTCGGGCTGGGTGCTGCCGTAGGTGCCCGGAATATCCCCCGGCATGTAATAGTAGCCGTCGGATATGTTCTCTTTTTCCTTTTCTTCCTTCCACACCTTGATGCGGCAGTCGGTCGTCAGAATGATTCCCGCCTGCTCGTAGACAAAGCAGCTGTTGCCGTCCTCCTGGTAATAGATGCGGGGTGTCTCGGAAAAGGCGGCCTCCACATCCTGCAGGGTGGCGCCGACAAAGGCGCGGTAGTCAATTTCGCCGCCATACATCGGCCCTGTGTAGAGAAGCCTGCCGTTGCTGCTGTACAGGCTGCCCTCCCCCTGGAACTCGCCCTCGAAAAACTCACCCTTGTACCACTTGGTGCCGTCGGAGTGATAGCGGGTGCCCTCGCCGTGATAGCGATCCTCGCTGAACTGGCCGGAGTATTGCAGCAGTCCGTTTTCGCCGTAATACCGGCCCTCGCCGTCAAACTTGCCGTTTTTGAAGGTGCCGTCGTACACAAGCTTGCCGTCCTTGTGCAGCTTTCCCTGTCCGTGATAGAGGTTGTCGGAAAAGCCGCCCTGATAGAGAACCTTGCCGCTCGGCTCGTAGCGGGTGCCCTCACCGTTGTATTTGTTGTTGGCGAATTCCCCCTCGTACAGGAGCGTTCTCTCCTTGTTGTACAGGGCGCCGAGTCCCTTGCACACGCCCGAGGAAAGCTCGCCGGTATATACTATGACTCCGTTTTCCGCCCGAATATTGGCAATGCCGGAAAATTCTCTGACCTGGATATCGTCGTAATCGTAAGTGATGGTCGTCTGGACATCCGTCATGGAAACCGGCGTCGCCTCCGGCTTTGTCGCAAAGGCGGCAAAGTAGATGAACACCGCCGCGCACACCGCCAGTATCAGGAAATAGAACAGCTTTCGGTAGACCCAGAAGCGCCCGATGGACACATAGTCCTCCCTGGAGGAGGGGCGCAGGGTGATAATTTTTTTGACGTTGCCGGTCAGCGGCTTGATAAGCTTAGCGGAGATGATATTGACATTGAACAGCTTCTGAATGCGGACAATCAGCATCCGAAACGGCGACGATACCGCCGTGATGATGCGCCGCAAAATGGAAGTGAGCAGTTTAATCATACTTGGTTGAATCCCTCCTTTCCCGCCTGGGGGCCCATTGCCCGGTCAGTGACGCAGGCCATTTCCCTTACGGCGACACAGGCTCCCGCTGCATCTTTCGCTCGCACTGGAAAATGTAGTGTCTGGCCACGTTGTCGTACTGGTTTTCCCGCAGCACAACGGTAAACAGGTTCTTGGCCTCGTAGTACCGCTCGTCCTGGTACAGCTGCATCGCCTTGTCAAAGGCACCGCGGGTATCGTTGAGGAGCCGGATCAATGCCGGCGGGCAGGAATCGAAGAAGTCGTACAGTCCCACCAGAGTGCCATCCTGGGCGTCCACATAGCCGATAAACCGGCTGAAATGGCCGTCTGTTTCGATGTTCTCATAGGCGGCTGATGTGACAATCAGCCGGCTGGAAATCTGGCGGAAGCCCTCGCACCGCCGTGTCAGCCATTCCAGCTCGCTGCAGACAAGGGTGGGGATGTAGCGGTTGTCGTCGCCGCAGATGCTGAAGCTCATCTCGGCCCGGTGGAGGAAGAAGGAGACGTCCAGCCGCATGTTTACCGGGCAGGTGGCGTTGTAGCCGTCCACCTGGGCGATGGCGTCCATCGCCACGGAAACCGCGGAGTCCGTATCGGGGCACACCACCCGCAAATCCTGGAGGTTTACGCTGTCGGAGAGCAGGGTGGCGTTGTGGGCGTCGCACACCCGGTTCAGTATGCCGAAGAACTGGTTGGTCAGTTCCCGTATCCCGTCGAACCCGCCGGTTCCCTGCCGGATGTTCAGGTTGACGCAGAGAATGCTGTACTGTCCGCGGACGGCGTTGCCAAACTGGATGTCACCGAGGTTTTCCTTTTCCAGCAGCTGAAAAATCCGCTGGGGAATGAAGCGGTAGTAGGTCTCCGACATGCTTTCCAGCTTGTAGATTTCCACATCGATGTCGCTGGCCATTTTGTTGAACACCCGGCTGATGTCGGCCAGCTCGTCGTTGGTGTTGGTGGGAAGGCGGGTGTCCCGCTTGCCGGCCGAGAAGCGCTCCAGGCCATCGATGATTTTCTCCAGCGGCGTCAGGATGCGGGTAAAGGTGTACAGCAGCAGCAGGCACACCGCCACCAAAAACAGTCCCGAGGCCAACAGATAATTGCGGATAAAGGCGTTTGTGTACTCCTCCATGTTGGTGGTGGAGCGGCTGGTCTCCAGCAGGAAGATGGTGGTTCCCGAGGTGCCGCCGATGGGGGTAACACAGGCGATTCGCCGCCCCGCGCCGTCCTCGATTAGTCCTGTCTGGGCCTCGCCCCGCAGGGCGGCCTTGCGGTAGAGAGCCTCCTTTTCCTTGTTTGCCGTAATGTCGAAGGAGAAGAAGGGGGGATATTCCTCCGACACGCCGGTGTACAGGGTGTCGGTCTCAAAATACGCGGTGTCGGTGTGGATGTCCCGCGTGGCCATCTGCCTGCTCAGGTATTCGTAGTCGGTGTTGTTGTAGGCCATGGGGTGGCTGATTTGGTTGAAGCTTTCCGCCCCGAACAGCGCGGCCAGCAGGCTACCCTCGTCCTGCACCTGCTTTTTGAAGTTGTCCTCGATGTTCTCGCGGTAGGACTGGTAGGAATAGGTGCCAAACAGCACCAGCGCCATAACCAGCAGCGGCAGTGTGGAGAACACCAGCTTGAGCAGAATGGTGCGGCTGTATAGAATCCGGCGGAAGATGGCCCCCACAGCCATGCAGATGAGTTCGAATCCCGCAAAGTACAGCAGGAACCGGAGGATCCACCCCATCACGCGGCCGACGGCGCCGTCATCCAGCGCCTCAACGGCGTTTTGCTTTCCGTCGTGGTTGATGACGACTGCAAAGGTGCCGGTCGCATCGTTTTTTACGATGGCGGAGAAGTTCTTTTCATCCCGCATGGACAGGATGGCGACGTCCTTCACCCGGTAATTCCCGTTATCTGTCAGGGCATCCGAGCCGTTCCGGACTGTCTGCGCAGTGCCGGAGGACAGCTCCAGCCGCAGGATATCCCCGCTGTTGCCCTCGCCGATGTAGACGCTGCCGCTGCTTGCCGGAGCAATGAAGGTCGCGTAGTTCAGCAGCTTCTGCTCATCCTCCCGCCCGGGATAGACCTCCCGCGCCGCGCCGGCATTTTCTCCGCTAAAGAACACCCGGCCGCTTCTGGCAATGTAGGCGATGTTGCTGCCAGAGGGAATCGCCGTATATACATCCTGTTTGCTTGCGATGGGATAGGCCCGGTTGCTTTTGACAGCCACCTGGCCGTTGTCACGCAGTGTGTCCAGGTCATAGGCGGCGCGCTGCATGCCGCCCCGCTCCCCGCCGGTGCCGATCAGTACCAGCGCGCTGGACATAGACAGCCACTTGTACCGCACCGGTGCAGCCGTTGCATCGGTGCGCAGCGCAACCGTGCTTGCCGCACCCAGATAAAACCCGTTTGTGCGGTAAATCCAGAGATCCTGCTCCAGGAAGTTCCCGGTTCGCGCGTCCACAATGTCTCGCAGCACATATACGCGGCCGGTGTCATCCATGGTCATGTCCAGCAAATTCAGCTGGCGATCCCCCTGCCGGCGCGAAAAGGAGAGTGTCTCCCGAACGCTGCCGTTGTCCCGCAGCAGATAAATCTCCACCCGGTTATCCTCTGTGACGGCAAGGAGGGTCTCCCCGTTCTCCAGCGCCTTCACCGACAGAACGTTGTCTATGGTACTGGCGGAAAAATACAGCATCCGAATGGTAACCAGCACCACCGCCGCGATAAAGGCCGCCGCCGTAATAAGCCCGTTATGTCTTTTCATGCCGAGCACTTCGCCCCCCTGCCTTTACTGAATGGGTCTCTCCCGTTATGCAAACCGGCTTTCCGTGCTTTCGGGCAACTCCTGGCCCGGCCGGCGTTTATGCTTCCTCGTCGGCAAGGTACACCTCGCCGATTTCCCGCAACCCCACAAAGAAGGTGTTTTCCCGGGTATCTCTGGTGACGCGCACCCACTGTGCCAGGTTGTAGCCCAGGTAGCACAGGGTCACCACCACCACCACGGTGAGAAATACCTCCATGGTGTGGCCGGCCACAAAGCTGCGGGCACCCAGAAGCTTGTCCAGCAGGCGGAAAATGCCCCGCCGCTGCTCCCTTGGCACATCCGACATGCCCTTTATCATGGCCATAATCTGGCTGTAGGAGTGGAAGGTCTTGAATGTCATTTTTTTGTGGAACAGCCGCAGTTCATTGGGGTAATCCCGCACCTGCCCGTCGTATTTGGCCTCGTACTCCCGGCTGAGAATGCCAAAGGCAAACTCCGCCGCCTTTAGGTAAAAGGAATCCTGCCCGCCGTCCTCACCCGACAACTCCACCGGAAGCTCTTTGAAATCCAGGAAGTAGTTCAGGTAGACCTTTCCGCCGGGGCCGATGTTCAGGTTCCTCTCTGTGAGCAGCAGGCAGCCGATGTCCCCGTCCAGCTGCGTTTCCGCCATGGCTGTCAGAAAATTGATTGCAATCCGCTTGCGATCCCGGAAGTTTTCTGCGTACAGAATCTCCTTGTTCAGGAAATGGTTCTCTCTGTTGTAGTGAAACACCAGATTCAGCGAATCCCGATGAGTGAAGGAGCCCACAAAATCGTTGCTGGACACAAACAGTCCCGTGGTCGCCATCCGCTTGGCAATTTCCTTGCGAAGGGGGCCGGCAGCGATGGAAATAAGGGTATAGAACACATCGCTTTCCCGGGTGCGGTCGACGCAGACGGATACCTCGTTCACTTCGTTTTTCAGGACAGTTCGTACGATGTCCAGTTCCATGTTTAGGGCCGTGTACACCGGCGCTCCCCCTCCCGCGGCTGCCTATATGGTCAGCTTTCTTTCTTTTTCTCTTCCCGCTTTTTCTGGGTGACAATCACAAAGGCGTGGGCATAGATGGCCGCGTTGCTGATGGCGCTCACCTTAACCTCGTAGACGCCGTCCCGGGCGGGCGCTGTGTAGATGCCGTTGTTGTCCACGGTACCGCCGTCGGGATCCAGCACCTCGTAATTGCAGGCCTCCGACGGCATATTGATAAACACCGGGGAAATATGGGCGGTGGCCTTTGGCGCCACGATGATGGTATCCGGGTTAATCAGGATGCACTTCTCGCCGTCATGGGCTCCGCGAATCTGCTTGTTTACCTCGTTGTATCGCATGGCGAACCAGCGGATGCGAATGCTGATGAGGCCGGAAATTTCCTTGGGCAGCACAGCCACCACAAAGGTTCCCCGCTCCGGCAGGATTTTCACCGCGTGGGAAACATGGTAAATCCGTTCCTCGCTGTGGCCGGAGGCATCGCCTGCGAACAGGGCGGCTTCGCCCAGGATCACTTCGCTTTTCTCGCCGTCCTGGTTGCCGGAGGTGATGAACTCGATGCCGACCTCCACATGGACAGGCCCCTTGCCCAAGCCGTGCATAATCTCCTCCGAGAACACCACGTCCCGGGTGTTGTAGCCAAGACCCAGACCCAAATCGAAGGCGCCGCTTGCCGTATTGCGCCCGCCGTCGCTGTCGCCGCCGGTGCGGAACAGGGCGGGAACCGCATCGCCGGATGTTGTCATCTGCGCCGACGGCGCCCCTGCGGCGGGGTAGTGCTGCTCCAGCATCTTCATTTGCATCAGCTGCTGGGCGTTGTACACATACTGGCCGAAGGGCGGGGGCAGTACCTTGTCGATGAGAATGGAGGACTTTTGGCGAATCAGGTGGAGGGATGCTATCCAAAGTCGGTCGTCGTAGCTGTTTTCCAGTGTGGTGTCCATGGATTTCTTGTACCAGTTGGAGAGGAACAAGCTGTCGATGTCCTTGTCCACCGGCTTGATGACGCTTTCCAGCTTTTCGTTGAGGACAAAGCTTTCATCGTTTTTCTGGATGATGACGTCGGTGGCGGTCAGCACAGTGGCGTCGCCGCCCCACAGATGGGCCTGGGGCATCAGCACATAGCGCAGGGAGTAGGTGTCCCCATGGGCAAGGCGGAGTCCGCCTGCCTGAACGTTGATGCGCTTCTCCCCCTCCGCTGTGGTAAAGCCAGGGATGTCCAGCTCGTAGGCGAAGGAGTATTCCCCTGTGCCGTGGCCCGTCTTTCGAATCTCCACCTCCACCGCAATGTGGGAGCCCAGCGTCAGGTATTTGGGGACGCTTTGGGTGATGATGACCTCCTGGTCGGAGTAGATGATCAGGGACGTCACATATTCATCCACAGGGCGGCTCAGCTTCGCGACAAGGCTTTCGTCCATGAGAGTGAGCTTGTAGCCCTCTCTGATTTTATTGAAAAACTTATCAGTGTTGGATTCATCGGCCCGCATGGGGGCATAGACCTCGTCGGCAGGGGTTTCGGCGTAGGATATGCCCAGATATGCGTTGGTGGTGGTCAGGCTGCCGTGTCCCTCGATGGTGGACAGCTTGATGACCTTGGTTGTCGGAACAACGATCTCCCGCCCGCTGGCGTCAAAGGCGCTGCCCGCCTGAAGGGCGATGGAGGTATCGTCGGCAAAGACCACCCCCAGGCCGGACACAATGCCGTTCGCCCCCAAAAGCCTGTTGGAGAAGCGGCGCTTGTCGTTGAAATACCGCTGCTCCGCCTCGAAATCTTTGGCCGTCAGCAGCTTACCCATATAGTAGCTGTTTCGTTCAAAGGGAAAATATTTGCGGTTTTGCATAGTCGCGCCTACTTTCTTTACAGGATTTCCTCAAGGGCTTTTTACCGTCGGCCTCCGCGCTTACTGCGGCTCCACAGGGCAATGAGCGCCGATATGGCCAGTGCTCCGCCGCCTGCCACCAAAACCGGCACCGGAATCCAGAGTCCTCTGTCATCGTCGTCCACAGCCGCTGCTGTGATGGCGTATTTGCTGAAGTGGCTCACCTCCGCATAGGCGACACCGCCGGATCGGCGGGTGGGATACGCGATGGCATCTCCCTTGTCGTCGATGTAGCAGATGATGATCACGGCATTCTGGTATTGCTGGGGAATGGGAATGCCGATCTCCACCGGTTCGCTGGGCTGCACCGCCACTCCGTCCTTCATTACGGTGACATCGTACAGGTGTAAAATCTCAAAGTCCAGTTCCTTCTCGACCGCCTCTTTGTCAGTGGCGGTGGGTGAGATGTGCTCCACTTTCAGCTGAACATTTTCGGGCAGCGCTTCCTTTGGCGCGGATATCACGGCGTAATTCTCCGGATCCCGCACCACAACGCCGTCCTTTTCGTACAGGGGGCCCGCCTCCTGGTTGACATAATCGTGGCGGGTCATCAGACGATCCAGGGTTTGCTGGTAGCTCTCCTCCGTCTCATCGGGTTCCTCCTGTTCCGGCTCGGGAATTCGCACCGTGTAGGTGGCGGAGTTGAGCACACTGGCATGGAGCCCCGATTTTGTGGCAAACCATTTCAGCGTTACCGGCCGGGAGACTGTAATGGGGGAATCGTAGACAAACAGATCCTTCAGGTTGCTCTCGGAGGGATCCACGCCGTTGGTGGAATAGTAGATGGTGGCGCCCTCTGTCTCTGTTGCCAGGGCTATTTTCGTCCCCATTTCCAGCTGGCCGCTTTGCTGGCTGGCAGTCGGGGCGGCAACCTGTCCCGCCATGGTGTAGACGTATTCGGCGATGGTGCTCGGCTTCTTGCCGCTTGCCGAGGCGATGGCCTTGAGCACCATGGATTTCTCAATGGCAACCGGCTCCGTATACATTTGGCTGGAGGTGGTCGGCGTGCTGCCGTCGGTGGTGTAGAAGATGTTGCCCTCACTGGCTGTCAGCACGGCCTTTGCCCCTTTCAGGGTAATGGCGCCGCTGGGAATGCTGGAGCTGGGCGGTGCCGTGCGGGCCGTAATGGTATAGCTGAACATCTTTGGCGTAGTGGTAGTGGAGGTTCCCATCAGCGCTACCGCCTTGATGAGGAAGGTGCTGCCCGGCTCGCCCCTGACTGTGATGGAGCCGCCGGAGGAGGAATCCACCGTGGGGTCGCTGCCGTCGGTGGTGTAGTAAATCGCCGCGTCGGTCAGGGAGGAGGACAGGATGATCTGGCTTCCCTCATCCACAACCGAGCCGGAGGGGGGGCTGGCAGTAAACACATCGCCGCTTTTGCTGATGGAGTAGCTGAAGGAGACCACATCGCTGGGGCTCAGCCCATCCTTTATGGCATAGGCGCTGATGCTGACGCTCTTGCCCTCCTCGGCGTCCAGCACGATTTCGCTGCCGTACATCCGATTTTTGTTGTCCGATTTTGTCGGGTCGCTGCCGTCCTTGGTGTAGATGATGGTGGACGAACTGGTGGAGCTGCGCAGGGTCAGCTTTGTCCCTCTTTCCACGACAGACCCGCCGGGAATGGATGGACGCGGCGTCGACACCTTCTTTGAAACCTCATACACATACTCGGTGTAATCGCTTTGCATATTGTCCTTGATGGCCACAGCCCGGATGGTGGTATCCTTGTTGATGACGATGGGCTGCTTTTCGCTGTAGGGCTGGCTTTGATAGGGCACCGGATCCTTCGGGTCGTCGTTGTCGTAGGCGATTTCGTAGAAGATCATGGCCCCGTCTGTTCCGCTGATCAGCGTCACCTCTGTCCCCAGAACCACCTCGCCCTCAGAGGGCATGGCGTACACTGCCTGAACCGGCGTGGGGGGCGAGTAGATGAACCTGGCCCGCTCGCTGTCATCCACCGTAACAGAACCGGTTTCCTGCCGCGCAATGGCGTTGACGGTAAAGAAGGCCTTGCCGTCGGAGGGCATGGTAATGCCCACATTGGGGTCGTACCGATACGTGTTGGCGGAGCCGGGTGTGGGATAGGAGTTGTCGGTGGTGTAATAAATCGTCGTGTTGGGTGTTCCGCAGGACAAGGTGATGCTGGAGCCTGGGGCCAGAATGGTGACGTTGTTTTCCTCCGTATGGGGGAAGGCCACCGGGGTCTGGGCCTGCAGGATGGAGTAGTAGAACTGCACCTCGTCACTGTCGGCGTGTTTGGTCTGTGTCGGGTCACGCACAATGGCGGTCACGACAAATTCCATCTGGCCGTCTCCGGGATCCATGGGGATGCCGTCCTTGTACAGTCGGGTTGCCGTGGCTGTCGGGTTGGCCCCATCGTATTGATCCGGATCCGGAAGCGAGCCGTCGGTGGTGTAGTACACGTCGTAGCCCGGCACACTGGGCCGCAGGATGATGGTCTCACCCCGCTGCATGCCGGTGGGGTTTTCGTTGCTGGTGGCGGGGTAAGCCGTCGCCGCCGGAGCCTTGCTCAGGTTGGAGACATTGTAGCGGTAGGTTTCCACCGCGCTGTAGTCCACCGTGTCATCAAGGGCAACGGTCATCGCCCGAATCGTCATGATGCTGGGGGACGAGCTGTCGAGAGCAATCGGCGTTGTGTATTCCAGCGTATCCCCAACCGGGACGTATCGACCGTCCTTCCACTCCACCTGGGGGGTAGCGCCGCCGACCATGTAATAAATCTTGATATTGTTGCCCGGCTGATCTGTGTGCAGCTCTATCTTCTGATCCCGGGCAATGGGATCACTGGGATCCGGTATTGCCAGCGGGGCATCCAGCCGCTCCCGAATGGTCAGGGTCAGGGTTTGAACCGGGCCATCGGAGTAGGAAGTGGTGCTGTTGGCTATCAGCTGGTAATTCAGGGTAATCTGCTCACCCGGCTGCATGGCCTGCGCTCCGGGGATTCCGATAATGGTACCTGTCGACGGTGTGCCCTCAATGGTGGCCCCGCTGCTGTTCACCAGCTTGGGGATGGGCGGATAAGCCGTGTTTGTCAGCTTATCCGGCGCCGTATCTCCCTTGGCAATGGAGTAGCGAATCGTCGGCAGCCCGCTCAGATACTCCTCGATGCTCTCCACACCTGTGACCTCTTCATTGGCATTGGGCCGCAGAGGCGTGGGGATGTCCCTGGTATTCAGCTGGAAGGAGAAGTAGTTCCCTGTGCGGTGCAGCGCATCCGGCGAAATGGTCTGTGCCGTGGTGGCGTCGTTGACATCCCGCTGGTACACCAGCTTGTACTCCGCCTCGCCGTGGGCAACCTTGAAATTGATGCCAAAGCTGCTGACCGTCGACGACGGATAGTTTGTTTTGTCGTACCGCGCGTACAGTGTCAGAGAATCCAACCGGCTGAGATCGTCGTATCCAATGCCGATTTTGCTGTCATACAGGCTGTCCAACTCCGTGGAGCTTGCCACGCCGTAGCGCACAACGCCCAGCACCGGCTCCCCGTCCACAAACTCCGCGTGTTCCAGGAAGAACGTCGTGTCCTTTTCATAGCTTTTATTGGGCAGGAAGGCGCGTTTCTGCTCGCTGCCCGCCTCCTTGTAGTACAGCCGCAGGTTGGAGGGGACAGGGCGGTTGTTCGCTGTGTAGGTGACATCGGCGAAATCGCTGGCCGATGTGTTTTTATCCTCGGCGTGGGGAGGGGCGTATTCATGCTTAGGCACCGCCACCGCCCGAATCGTCATCTGCGCAATGTCGGCCCCGAACTCCTCCTGTATGGGAACCCCGCTTGTAGCCCGCTTGGTGTTGGAGCCCAGAAGATACAGACTCCCCGTGCTGGGATCCGGATTTTCGGTCCAGGTCGGCGTCGACATATTACCTGTTGTGGAAATTGCATAGAGCAGCTCATAATTGGAGGCGTTGTTGTCGGGGTAATGGATGGTTATGCTGGTATCCCCGTCAAACATGCCGCTTTGTGTCGGCGAGAAGTACGGCTTCTGCATTCGGCCGCCCAGCTTGAAGCTGTAACTCTGCGTCTGGTTGACCTCTCCGTTTTTGAGGTTCCATGCCCGGATGGTGATAACCTTGTTCAGGTTGATATCCCTGTTCTCACCTATTTCCTCCAAAAACTCGTGAAGGACAAACGGCCCCGTATAGACGTAGCTCTTTCCATCCACAGGATATTCGATACCCATCTCCGTCTGCGCATGCGGCTCAAGGAGAGCCTCCTGGCCGGCATCGCCCTTTTGCAGGATGTCGCTGATATTGCTGAAGGACGTCACCCGATTGCGCGACCCCGCGAAGGCATATTCATTTTCGTTGACCGCTACGGCAAAGAGCACATCTCCGTCGGTTTCGAAGTGCGCAACATGGTTCTCCCCGCTGTATTTGTTCCATGTGGTTAAGTCGGGGGCATTGCCTACATCGGTATTGCCATTGCCGTCAGGCTTTACCACGGTGTAGTAATACGTCACACCGGTGCTGGGGGCAGGCCGGAGCGTCAGGGCCAGCTCGCTTGCACCCAAGGACGGCACCGAGGTTTTTGACATAAACGCCCTGTTGGGCGCCTGCGGCACATTGACTGTGGTGTACTCCACCGCAAACCGAATCTGATCCACATACTCCAAAGCCTGTGTCTGGGAGCCGCCTCCGCCCTCCGCAGTGTCCTTGTTGAAAAATGAGATGGTGCGGACAATGCTCTCCGGATCACTGGCGGGAGGTATTCCCTCCACATAGGGGGCGTTCAGGGTATCCCAACGCCGCCAGGACTGCCGGTATCCCTCTTCCCCGTCCAGCGTCCAGTAGTTATACCAGTTGGAATCCTGCGCCGCACCGTTGAGAATGGGCGTCATCTCCGCGCCGGAGTTAATGGAGGCGTCGTTCTTCCCCTTCAGCGTTGTCGCCAGAGGATAGGCGTTCGTTGTGCTGGGGGATTGCATCGTATAGGCGCCTTTTGCGCTGTATCGTCCCGAAACATCGGTGCGATAGGGATAGGGATCCTCACGGGTCGATCTGTTAAAATTGGTTATCGTTTGCAGAGCCAAATCTGTGGAAGTGCTGATGTTGTCTGTGTACTTTGAACCAAGATCCTCCAGTGTATCAATATTGCTCGGTCGCTTTACTCCATTGATCGTGCTGGCTGACGCGACATAAGTGTAATATCTTATATCTAGGTAAGAAGCAATATTATCTGTTACCCCAATAGCTCCACCGACCAGCCGGTACGTGACATGTTGCAGATCAATCTTTGCCTGAATAGCGCTTTGTGTCGCGACGTTGTTGTGCATTTCAATTCCGTCGCCATTGTCCACTGTTTTCCACCAGATACCATTCTTGTTCAGATAGTACCCCGCAATTCCCCCCGCGTAATTGACAAGGGAAATGTTCGACCAGCTATAGGGATATCTCACTTCGTTGAGGAGATAGTCGATATACGTGGAAAACGCATTGTTGACCGCTCCTTTGGCCATGCAGTTGGTGATGGAGGTATACTGGGTGGAAGCCTCCGGCTCCAGAACGATGCCCGCTATCCCGCCGGCCGCTGCGCCAATGCTGCCGCGCTGCGACGAACTTGTCGACGGAGAACTGTTGGCGTTGTCCGCCGCCCCAAAAAAGCTGTGACAATAGTAAAGACTCTGGGGGTTGTAGACAGACACATTCCCCTGATAAAAGCAATTGTCCACCGTGGAATTTTGAGAGCCGGATTCGATTGCTCCCACCACGCCGCCGACACCCACCGCCAAATCGGTGCTGCCTTTGCCGTTATTTAGCCCTGTGTTTGTCGTATACAGCAAAACCGTAAGATTGCCGTACACCTCGACATTCCGTATGGTTCCGTCCTTCAGGCGTCCGGCCAGGATTCCAACCGCGTTTTCCACCTTGCGGGTGTCCGCGTTGGCGGGATCCGGGTATGTGTACACCGTCTGCGTCCCATACGTTCCCTTGGCGGCATGGATCCAATCCTCACCGCTCGATCCGGAATAGTATTTGACCCGAAGATTCTCTACGGTTCCCCCGTCGATCATCCCAAACAATCCCGATGCCAAAGAGTTCCCCTTGGTGGAGACCGTGCCGGTTCGCAAATAAATCGTATGATTCCCGCCATCGAAGCGACCGGTAAAGGCGGCGGTCGGCCAGAGAATCACGCTGACAACCGCATCGATGTTCAGATCCTCAGTCAGCGTATAATCTCCTGCAGGATTATTCTTCACATCATTCCAGCTGACCATTTGGCCGTTGCTGTTGTCTTTGATGATGTTGTCCGAACTGGTTTTGGGCGTCAGAGGCACCTCGTCGGTAAGGAGTGCCATCCCGCCTATATCATTGGTTGCCGCCTGTACCTCCATATTGTCAAAGCAGACAGCCAGCAGCGGCAGCACAACGAAAATAGCCATCACGAGGGCTGTAATTCGACGGTTTGCTTTCATGCTATTTCCTCTCCTTATCGGTTATTGCCCAATGCGCAGGCGCACCTGCGGGCCAATGGTCTTGCCCTGCTTGGCGTATTCGTTTCCGGCGGCGTCCAGCAGATCCTCCATCCGGAT
This sequence comes from Ruminococcaceae bacterium OttesenSCG-928-L11, assembly GCA_030265885.1. Lineage (GTDB taxonomy): Bacteria > Bacillota > Clostridia > Oscillospirales > Ruminococcaceae > WRAV01. The sequence goes on from JAJDGX010000003.1 coordinate 40,022, forward strand.
TTCCCTGCCGCCCAGCGCAGCCATATGGGCCGCATGCAGCGCGCAATTCTTGATCTCTGCGCCGGTCAACTCAAACTGCGCCGCCAAAAAATCAAAGTCGATGTCGCCCACAGGCGCTTCCCGGGGGAACACGCCTCGCCACATGGCGCCCCGCATGGCGGCATCCGGAACAGGAAAATGAATCATGTAGCGAATCCGGCGGCGAAACGCTTCGTCAAAATTCTGCAGCAGGTTGGTTGCCAAAATGCTGATGCCGTCATACTCCTCTGTTCGCTGCAGCAAATAGGCAATCTCGGCGTTGGAGTATTTCTCCTGGCTGTCGGAAGCTTCTCCCCGCCGGGCAAACAGCGCGTCCGCCTCATCGAAAAACAAGATGCAATCGCATTTTTCGGCTTCGTCAAAAATCTTGCCGATGTTTTTCTGCGTTTCGCCGATGTATTTGCTGATAAGCTGGGACAAATCCACCCGATACAGCGCCAGCCCCAGCTCATTGGCCAGCACCATGGCCGCCATGGTCTTGCCGGTGCCGGAGGAGCCGTAAAACAAAATCGACATTCCCTTTCCATAGGGGGATTTTGCCGCGAAGTTCCAGTCCTGGTATACGGTTCCCCGCATCCTGGCAAACCCGCAAATGGATTCCAGCTGCGATTTCTGTCGGGTCGGCAACACCAAATCCTCCATAGTCAGCGATGTTTCCAGCCGCTTTGCCCCTGTCATCAGGGTTGGTGCCGCCGCATCCGCAAACAACTCCCGCACCGTCTGATCCGACAGCGCCCCGCCGCAGGACAGCATTTCCGCTCGCAACCGGTTGGCCAGTTCCGCGATTTGCCCCGGATTCATTCGATACAGCCCGGCGGCTTCCTCCGCCGACCCAAAGCCTCTCAGGGAATGCTCGGGCAGCACGCGCTCCATCATCCGGGCCCGCTCCGGCTGTGTCAGCGACGGCACCCGCCGCAGCAGCAGGATTCCCTCCTGCCCCATGTGGGGGCGCCCCTGTGGGCCACAGGTGACAAACACAATGCCCAGGGTGTTGGACAGCCGCCGCAAAAGCGGCTCATCGCCGTGTCCGTATTCGCACACGCATATGTACAGCCGATACAGCAGCGCCGTCAGCAGCAAATCCCGTTCTGTTCCGCCGGTATAGCCGGCCGGATCCACTGCAAGGAGCCCCCCCATAGTGGCCGCCGCCAGCTTTGCCAGCAAAAATTGTCTGCCGCTGCCTTTGTCTCCCTGCAGCGCCAAAACGACAGGGGAATGGGGTGTCTCTCTGTCATACCGCGCCAGAAATTCCCGCATTTCCTCCAGAAGTGCCGAGCCGTGACACAGCTCCCCCTCCCCCGCATCCCACGTCACTCCATCCGGGAGCCGCGGCATACGCCCGCACATAAAATCCTCCGCGGCCGGCCGCAGCACAGCGTCCCCGTCGACCGACACAAAGAGCAGGGCCAGGCTTTCCTCAGCCGGTCGCTCCCCTATGCTTTGGCATATATCCAGCAGTTCGCCCCAGCCGAGGGAAGCCGCTCCTTCCGACCACCGGCACAGGGTATAGGCGAAGGCGAAGGCCTCCGGCTCCTCCAGCATCAGGGCATAGCAAATCCGGGCAAACGAGGAGGGCTCCTCCTTTTTTGCCTCGGCTTCCAGATATGTCCACAAAAGCTGGCTGTTCTCGCGCGCCTGTCGAGGCTCCGCCGCCAGCCTGCCCATCTGCAGAATCTGTTCATCCACCATGCCGCCAAATGTCGGGTAATTACTCATCCTGTCCCTCATCGCCATTCCGATTTTCCGGCAAACCGCTGTCCAGACGGCTCTTCTCGCCGCCAAAGCGTCTGCCCCGGTAATACTGGAATATTTCCTGCTTCTGCAGGTCAAATGCAATATTCAGTCGCCTGAAAAACAGCCTCGCCGCCGTATCCTTTCGGACAATCAGCGAATTGTAGCGATTTTGCAGATACAGCGTCTCTCGCTCCTGCAGCCGCAGGGCCTGCAGATCTGCATACCGGGCCTTTGTCAGTGCGCTTCGCACCTCGGCTTGCAGGCGATGCTTCTCGTCCCGCGCTTTCTGCCGCTCCTCCAGTTCCTCGGTTCTATCCAGAAACGGCATGGTTTTTCCCAATGACTCCATGTTGCCGCGGTAGAGATACGGCGCTATCGACTGGGCCGACCAGGGCTTGCTTTCCAGGTTATACACCAGGGCAGCCCCACCATTCCGCCGCTTGGAACTGAAGGCGATATTGGGCGTCCCTGTCTTTATCTGGCGCATCATCTGGTATTCTTTCAGTTCCTTCTGATACCGGGAGGGGGCCGTGTCGTAAATCGAGGTCTTGATGTTGGCAAAGAGGAATGTCTTGCCTTTTTGGGGGTTGTAGCCCAGCTGGATTGTCCCGTAAATGCCGTCGATTTTCAGCAGTCGGTCACTGCCCATAAAATCCGGCACATCCCGGTTCTCAAAATACCCCTCAATCCTCTGGTGGGCCCGAAAGGGATCCGACCGGTGGTGAACCGGCTGTGTCAGCCTGGAAAATGTTTCCTCTGTCTTTCGTTTTTGCTCCAGAAAACGCTCCACAGCCACACCTCCCGTCATTCCAATCAGATGAACATTTACTTACTATTTTATGGCATTCTTTCGTGTTTTCCTACTATCCGAAAGTATAGGATTCCGGGTTTTTGGTATAGTTTCCCCGGATTCGACAACTCGTTTTGACATTTTTCTCCCTTTTTCTCCCCTTTACCCTATTGTGTGATCGAAAAAAATGTGTATAATTGAATTAATGAGGGGCCCTATTATGACAATTTTTGCTAGCATTCATTTGCATCATACACAAAATTTTTCATATATGAAGAGTTTATTTCCCCAATGTGACAATGTGTAAATATTATGTGGATATTATGTGACCAAGCAAAATTGTTGTAGTAGAGATAAATATGCCATATGGGAGAGGTTACGCTTTATGAATGGGGACAGGATTTTAGCAGAGATGGATGAACAGCTGCAGGCGCAGCAATATGAACGTGTTTTGGCACTGCTGAACGACGCACCGATCGCACAGCTTGAATACGGCCACCTCGCGCCGCTTCTGGACATACTCGCACGAATTCCCGACGAACTTCTTCGTGCCTCTGTGGAGGCCTGCTACCGCATGGCCATGCTCCGGCTGTTTACCGGCGATATGAACGGCGTTCGCAAGTGGCAAAACGCCCTCATCTCCCACCGGGAGAAACTGGCCGAGGGCTCGGAGGAACGCCGCCTGTTGGAAAATCGCATCTTCTGTCTCGGCATCGCGAGCCCCCAGGGGCAAAACGCCAACTTCCTGATGAATCTTGCTATTCTCTCCCACGAATACGCCGACGCAAAATTCCCGCTGGCAAAGCTTTCCGCCACCCGTGGCTTCCCCAGTGTACTGCGGGGCGCCAAGGATTTGTCCGCCCTGGGCAAACACTACCGCGCCTCCGCCAGCATCGTTCAGCCGCTTCTGGCTTCCCTGTTGGAAAGCCCCAAAGGCGTGTGTGAAGCGGCCATTGCGGAAATTCTATACGAGCAGAACGACCTCAACGGCGCCACGGTGGAAACAGCAAACGCCATCAACGCCGAGGATCCTGAAATTATCTTCGCCGGCTTTGCCGTGCTGGCCCGCATCGGCGCGGTTGACGCCACCGCCAAACCCCCCGAGGAAATATTGGATTATCTTTCCTCCATTATCGATTCCCAGCAGACGGGGTGGCTTCGCCCCAATTTTGAGGCTTTGAAGATTCGCTTCGCCATTCTGAAAGGCGACAACGACGCCGTGCGGCAGTGGCTGGAATCCAGCGACATCAATGACCTGAGCGTCTGCATCGCCCACAACTATTACCGCATCCTCACAAAGGCCAAGGCCTACCTCTCCTTGGGCGAATACCGCTCCGCCGCCACCCTTCTGGAAAGCCTGTACGCGGCACTGGAGGACGACTACCGCCCTCTGGATCGCATCGAGTGCCTTACCTGCAGCGCCATCGCCTTCGACGCGCTGCACAGCGCCGACCACGCCATGAAAAAGCTGGAAAAGGCGTTGCTGCAAGCCCAGGAATTTTCCTATGTCCGGGTCATCGCCGATAACGGCGGTGCCGTGTACAACCTGCTGGCCAAGTATGTAGCCGACACCAATCCCCCTCACGAGGATTTGCACATGGGCTTTGTCCACAAGGTCATGCAGGCTGCAGCATCCTTCTCCGAATCCTGGCCCAATTTGTACGGCATAGCGGCAGAGACCGCCTCCACAGCCCCACAGCCCGCCGAAGAGGCCACGCCGGAGCCGGCTGCCGCCCCGGACACCGCCGTACCGGAGGTAGAGCTGACCCAGAGTGAGCTGCAGATCCTGCAGCTGCTGGACAAAGGCCTCAGCAACAACAAGGTCTCCAAGCAGCTGCACATCGAGGTTTCCACCGTGAAGTTCCACGCTTCCAACATCTATCGAAAGCTGGACGTATCCAGCCGGGTCGAGGCCCTGAATCGCGCCCGCGAATTGGGGCTGATTACCCGCGCTTAGGCCGAATCCTGAATCAAAAAAGCCCTTTTCTCCACCCCACTGCAGGGATAGAGAAAAGGGCTTTTTCAGTTAACGCACTCAATAATACTGCATAAAATGCGGCTCGGATTTCCCCAGCTTGTCCAGTTCCAGGCGGACAGCCCGGACAATGTGGGTCATTGTGACAGCACCGGCATCCTCCATGGCAAAGTAGGCTGCCTGGGTCACGGCAGACTTGATGACGCTGCCCGACAGTTCCAGAGAATCCGCCAGCAGCGCAAAATCCACAGAGGGATCCAGTGGTGTCTCCGCCGGCAGCGCTTTTTTCCACAGCCGCAGTCGCTGGGCGGGGTTGGGCATGTGAATGTTTATCATATAATTGATGCGGCGGCGGAATGCCTCGTCGAAATTTTGAGCCAGATTGGTGGCCAGTATGCTGATTCCGGCGTAGTCCTCAATCTTTTGCAGCAGGTAAGAGATCTCGGAATTGGAGTGGCGGTCATTGGAGTTTTTCACATCGGTGCGCCGGGAAAAAAGGGAATCCGCCTCGTCAAAAAACAGAATTACATTGCTGGCCTTGGCCTCGTTGAAGATGGCGTCCAGATTTTTCGCGGTCTCCCCGATGTATTTGCTGATAATCCGGGATAAATCGATGCGGTACAGGGGCAGCTCCAGTTCGCCGGCGATGACCTGAGCGCTCATGGTTTTTCCTGTTCCCGGCGGGCCAAACAGCAGCACGGAAATTCCCTTTCCATACGAAGCCTTGGAGCGAAAGCCCCATTCGTTTTCCACCTGATAGCGATATCGCAAGCGATTGCAGACGCTTTTCAGCAGGAAAAGCGGGTGCTCGTCCAGCACCAGATCCTCCCATGTGTAAAAAATGGGCACCTGCTCCGCCAGTTCACTGAGGCGGTTTGCGTTGTTCAGCAGCACCGCCCGGGCCAGATCCCCACTGCCGATGGAACCGCCGTCCGCCCCCTTGCGCATGGCGGCGCTTTGCAGCGCTGTTTGAATTTGCCCCGGCGTCAGGATGTATTTGGAGGACAGGGCCTTAAAGTCCACCTCGGGACTCATTTCCCTGCCCTGAGCGAAGGTATTCCAAAACTCCAGCGCCTGTTCCTGAGTGGGATAGGGATAATCCACCCGGGTAATAAAATACCCCTCGCAGGACAAGTTCGTTTTCAGATTTTCAAAGAGGAGGAACAGCCCGGGGCAATGGGGCGCAAGACCCTCCAGAAGGCTGTACAACTGCTGCCCAAAGTCATCCGCCACAGAGCCGATGTGTTCAAAGCACAGCAAATAGTCCTCCAGCAAAACCGGGAGAATCAAATCCGCTATCCGGGCCGCCGACTGCTTCCCCTCCATCAGACTGTTGAAACGAATCAGCAGGAATCGGGCACCGGTTTCCGCGGCGATTGCCCGCAGGCTCTCCTTCTTCCCGGAGCCACGCGGCCCACACAGCAGCGTGGCGCTGCATGCCCTGCGCAGACGCGCAGCCCCGACCGCATGGCGCAGCTCCTCCATCGCCTCGCCCAGAAAGCGGATTTCCACCGGCGTCTCCGCCGGTTCGATTACCCGTCCATGGGTGGCGACAGACGCCCCGATTGTCCCCTGTCCGCTCAGATACGCCACAACCTGCCACCGCAGCTGCAGCGGGATTTTCGTCATCCCCTCCGGCGCATCCTGCCCGGTCACAAACAAAATGTCGTGGTTGCGGGTGCCGGGCAACAGCGGCGTCATATCCGCACCCCACTCCAACGGCTCCACAGCAAAAAAAATCGAGTGTATCACGCCAAATGTCGGCCCGCACAGGGAATTGTCGTTGTGGAGCATGGCAAACATCTGCTCAAACCCACGGTCTGTTTGGCAGGCATATGCACACAGCACCGCAAAAAAACCGATTTCCGACAGGGCAAACCGCTCCCGCAGCCGCTGCATGCGATAGTCCGGAGCGGCAGATGTCATATCCAGCCGGCGGCGAATCAATTCCTTTCCCGCCAGAATATGGGGATAGATGGTTTCCGGCGTCTCCCCATATTCCGCAGGATATCCCGTTACATAGCGAACGGCCTCATCCTGTGCCATATAAAAGCCGGGGATATTGGCAGCCAACTCACCGTCAATGCTGCTTTGCTTCAATCGGATGGCATACACCAAATATACAGAAACCAGCCACAGCAAGTCCTGGTGATATTCGCTTTCCTGCCTATAGGGCGTGACAACGTCGTTTAACTGATAGTCCTGTTCCATATGAACCGCCTTCCAACCGGCATGTGATCGTGTTTTCCCTTGAGCCAAGGAGGTTCAATGGCTCTGTATCATTGTATCAATTGAGGAAATATCTGTCAAGAATCGACCTGTCAGCCCGTGAAAAACAGAACGCCCCCGGCTGAAAAACCAGGGGCTCGGTTCACTTATTTCGCTGTGAGCGTCATCGCCTGCATCTGCGCCCGAACCGACAACTCCGCCGCCTTAAAGGCATGCTCCTGTGTCATGGCATTTTCGGTGCGATTGATGCAATCCAAAATCAGCTGGCCAAAGTAGGGGTACCCCACCTTACCGGCCACCTGGAAATGCCGTTCCTCCTTCTGATTGGAGAGAAACACGTGGTCACCGCCATCTGCCGTGCCGATATTGGCATACTTGCGCAGTTCAATGAAGCCGTCTGTGCCCAGGATAAAGGTACGGCCATCTCCCCAGGTCTGAAAGCCATCCGGCGTGAACCAATCCACCCGGAAATACTGTGTAGCGCCGTTGTCCCCCACCAACATAGCGTCGCCGAAGTCATCCAACTCCGGGTACTCCGGGTGGTTGTAGTTGGCAATGCGGCTGGCTGTGACAGTGGCGTCCTTCGCCCCTGTAAAAAACAGAAACTGCTCAATTTGATGGCTTCCAATGTCGCAGAGAATGCCGCCATATTTTTCCTTTTGGAAAAACCATTGAGGGCGACCCGCCGCTCCCAGGCGATGCGGCCCCATTCCCAGAACCTGCAGCACACGTCCGATGGCGCCATCCTGAATTAGCTGACCCGCATACACGGCGCTTTCCACATGAAGGCGCTCGCTGTAATACACCATGTATTTTTTTCCGGTTTCCCGTACCTTTGCCTTCGCCTGCTCCAGCTGCTCAAGAGTAGTCAACGGTGCCTTATCCGTAAAATAATCCTTGCCCGCAGACATTACACGCAGCCCCAGCGCACACCGCTCCGAGGTAATTGCCGCTCCGGCTACAAGCTGTACCTGGGGATCCGCCAAAATCTCTTCCTCCGAT
>JAJDGX010000030.1 GCA_030265885.1 Ruminococcaceae bacterium OttesenSCG-928-L11
CTCCACTACAATCAGATGTTATAATCGCCTTTATTCAGTTCCTTTTCCGACAGAATCACTGTGGTATCCATGGTGCGCTGGCTGGTTTTTTCCTTGAGCAACCGGGCGAATTCCTCGGCCACCGTTGGGCTGCCCGAGTATTTCCCCTCGATGAGATTGACACCGGCGCCGTGCACCGCGTTCATCTGGTCAATGGAGTTGACGCCCTCAAATATCGCCTTGATATTCAGGCCTTCGGCCAGGGTGAGAACGGCCTTCACCGATTCCTCCCGCTCCGAATTCGCCAGAATATCCCGGGTAAAGCTGCGATTTGTCTTGATAAACTGGAGCGGCAATCCCCGCAGGAAATCCAGGCTCTGCATGGACACATCGATGTTGCCTACGCCTACCCGCACGCCGGTATCCCGCAGCCGTTTCAGCTGATTCATGGAGGTGGTGTAGTCCACCCGCAGCACATTGGCGTCCACGGTGACACACACATCGCCGGGATCCAGCTGGAACTCCGACAGACATTTGGCAAAGAATTCATCGATATCCGCCTTGAAAAACTCCACATCTGTCAGGTTCATGAAGAGGCAGGGCATTTCCTTGCCGGATTTGCGCCAGCGGCTGGCCGCCTTGCAGATTTGATAGATGACCTTGGTGGTGTTGGTGGGAATTTTGCCGGTATCCGGGGTGATGGGCTCGGAGGAATTGTCCTGACACAGCCAGTGTACAAGTCCCTCGCAGCCATAGATGGCATTTTTGCTTAAGTCGGTGATGGGCTGGTAATACACAATAAACTCGTCGCCGTACTGGTTTTCGCTGTAATCCTCCACGGCCGATTCCCCAAACAGGTTGGAGGTGACCATGTTCTCGACATACACAGAGAAGGTCTCGTTTTTATCCAGCTTCAGGCAATGGCGGGCCAGGTTGGCCTTATGGAACAGCACCCCCATATTATAGGCGTTGACTGCCTGGGGAGGCTTGCTTTCCGCGATGCCCATGCACACGCGAATGGCGCTTTTGAAGGCAATGTCCGTGCGGATTTTATCGCAGGCCTTCCGAATCTCCCCTGCCAGTTCCTCGTAGCTGGTGTTCTCGCCAATGGGGAACAGCACGCTGAAGTGATCCGCCGAAATGCGGGTGATCACCGATTCATCGGGGAAGATCGCTTGCAGCTCCTGGGCCAGGTGACTGAGCACATAATCCCCCAGCGAAACCCCCTTGATGCTGTTGATAAACCGGAACCGGTCAATGTCCAGACTGGCAACCGCGTACAGCGCGCCCTCATCCTTGGCGGCCCGCAGCTTTTTTTCGCAAGCGTTGATGTAGGCCCGCCCATTGAGAAAATCGCTGAGTTTGTCGTAGGAGACCTCCTCCTCGGGCTGGGGAGGCTTTTCCTCCTCTTCTCCGTTGTCCTTTTTATCAGAACCGAAATAATCCACCAGATTGACCAGCTCTTCCGGTTCCTCCGACTCCGTTTCCTCCTGTGCCTGTTCCTCCTCGGCGGCCTTTTTGCTCTGTTTGCCCTCGATTCGCTCAATGCGAATCATTTTTGCGGCAAAAAACGCAATGGCAATGATGGCAGCCGCAATCAATATGACAATCACTGGCATACGGGACAGCTCCTTTCCGGCAGAGTATACAGGGCCGTTTCATCCTGTGGCCCTCCAGTGGATACACACAGCCCCAGGCCGCATGTTCTGTATCCGGCAACTTGCACGACACAGGCTATCACGCCGGAATCACGCTGGCAACCTTCCTCAATGGTACATTGTTATATTTGATAATAGCAGATAGTTATGACGAATTCAAGTTTGCAAGTGGGTACCTGTTCCGGCCGCATGGTCTATATCCAGCCCAGTGTGCGCATCAGGTAAATCCCCGATGCCAGTGTCAGCGACGAAACCAGCGTTGTGAGAATCAAGATGTTGCCGGCCAGCGGGGCGTCTCCCCCCATTTCACCGGCCACAGAGTAGGACGAAACCGCCACCGGCGCGCCGAATATGACAAAGTACAGGAACAGTGTCTCGCCCCGGAAACCCAGAATATAACAGATGGATACCATCACCAGCGGCAACAGCAGCAGCTTGATGAAGGCGGCGTACAGTGCCGGCTTCAACCGGGCGGTGGCGTCCTTCCAGGTAAACAGGCCGCCGATGGCCATCAGCCCCAAGGGCGTGGCAGTGCCGCTGACATAGCCCGCCGTCTGGTACAGCATGCCCGGAACCGGAATCCGCAGCGCACTGACCAATATGCCCGCTATGGTACCGATAAACAGGGGGGTAGTCAGCACGCCCAGCAGTATCTTTTTCAGGTTGAGGCTGCCGGTTTGCTTGCCCCGCACCGTCAGCACAATGACCGATAAAATGGCGTAACAGGGGATGACAACGGCGATGGCCATAGCTGCGGGAGCCGCGGCGTTGGCCCCTACAACCGCCGTGGCCAGCGGTACCCCCAACAGGGAAAAATTCCCCCGGAATGACCCCTGCACCAATGTGCCCACCACGGTTTTGTCCCGAAAGCACAGCTCCGTGGTCACCCAAATCAGGCTGAAGGATAACAGAATCAGCAGTGCGGTCACACCCAGAAACCGAAGATTGGCACCGATGTCTACGTCGACCCGGCATGTGTTGTAAAACAGGTTGGCCGGCAGCGCCACCCGGTATACATATTTGTTGACCCCGCCCAGAAAGGCCTCCGGCAGGATTTTCAGACGCTTAAGGCCATATCCCAGCAGAATCAACAAAAAAAACGGCATGACCCTGTCCAGGCTAAACAACAGATTCTCCCACATATCCTCTTCCACACTCCTCATTTAGGGTGCCTGCGGCGCATTTGTAATGGGGCTCCGCCCCAAACCCCGCTTAAGGGGGTGTAACCCCCTTAAGAATCCCATCATATTTAATCAATTGGGTGGCGGCAGCCAGTCGCCGGGCAAAAGGGGGACGCAAATCCGGTCAGGATGACGACCGGGTTTGCTGTGCGGACATCGACGATTGGCACCCTCTATCAGCCCTGCGTCTCCGTCCGCTCTCCATATCTCCGGGTAAAGCCGGAGATATGGAGAGCTGGCTTTGTATCGGCCGTCCAACCGGTGATAGAAATAATAATGCAAGTTTTATAGTCTCTCTATAGCCGGAAAGGGGGCTTGTCGCCCCCTTTCTCACTGCGTGTGCTATTTTGTGCCGAAAATGCGGTCGCCGGCGTCGCCCAGGCCGGGGATGATGTATTTGTGGTCATCCAGATGATCGTCCAGTGCCGCGCAGTAAATCTGAACATCGGGGTGGCTGGTCAGCAGATAGCGCAAGCCCTCGGGGGCTGCGATGATGCAAAGAAACTTGATGCTGGTCACGCCGCGATCCTTGATGAGATTGATGGCGTCCACAGCGGAGCCGCCTGTGGCCAGCATGGGATCCAGCACCAGCACGTCCCGCTCCTGGATGTCATTGGGCAGCTTGCAGTAATATTCCACCGGCTTTGCTGTCTCCGGATCCCGGTACATGCCGATGTGACCCACCTTGGCGGCGGGAATCATGTTGATGATGCCGTCTACCATGCCCAGCCCGGCCCGGAGGATCGGAACAGCTGCCAGCTTGCGGCCTGCAATTACCTTGGTGTGGGCGGTGGCCATGGGGGTTTCCACCTCCACCTCCTCCAGCTCCAGATCTCGGGTCGCCTCGTAGCACATGAGCATGGCGATTTCTGTGATCATCTCCCGAAATTCCTTGGAGCCTGTGTTTTTGTCCCTCAAAAATGTCAGTTTGTGTTGAATCAGCGGGTGATTGAGAATAACCGGTTTGTTGTCCATTGCATTTACCCCTTCCTGATGCCGTGCGGCTATGTATAAATTAAAATAATTAACAGGCAAAAAATATGCTTACAGCAGTCCGTTCTCTATGTCGTGGATTTGCCCGACCCGTCGGGCATGGCGTCCGCCCTCAAAGCCGGTGGAGAGGAATACATCCACCAGCTCCAGCGCCAGACCCCGACCTATGACACGGCCGCCCAGACACAGTACGTTGGCGTCGTTGTGCAGGCGGGTGTATTTGGCGCTGAAATAATCGCCGCACACCGCCGCGCGAATCCCCTTGACCTTGTTGGCCGCCATGGAAATGCCAATGCCTGTGCCGCATATCAGAATCGCGCATTCGCAGTCGCCTTCTGTCACCGCCCGGCATGGCCCGGTGGCCATCAGCGGATAATCGCTGCTCTCCTCATTGTACGCGCCAAAGTCCTGATGGGCAATGCCCTTTTCATCCAAAAACGCCTTGATTTCCTCTTTCAGCGCGTATCCCGCAGAATCCGCTCCCAATGCAACCTTCAACTGTGTATCCCCCTATTGTCCGTTTTTCTCTTCTGACTGCTTTTTGCGCAGTTCCCGCTCCGCCTGCGGCAACCGCAGATAAGCGGGTGCTATCTCCGCCGCAAAAACAAGCCTGCCCTCTTCCATCAATTCCAGTGCCGCCATACACACCGACGACGCCCGCTGATACCGCAAATGAGCCGGCGCCATTTGCACCCCGGGCACATCCGCAAAGGCCTCCATGCACAGGGCGGCTCCATCCCCCACCAGCAGCTTGTCCCCCTTCATATGGACAAGAATATCCTTCAAATCCTCCAATGCAAGGGCGTCATCGTCCCGCAGATATTCCAGCCGCCGGCCGTCGCTGCGCAGAAGGGCGGTGTATACCTGCTTGCACCTTGCATCCAGCACCGGCACAATGATACCGGAAAAGGGGACAACATTCCACGCCAGCCCATACAGGGTGGAAACGCCGGCACAGGGCTTGTCCAGCGCCATTGCCATGCCCTTTACCGCCGACAGACCAATCCGCAGGCCGGTGAAGGATCCCGGCCCGGTGGATACGGCAAACACATCCATCTCATCAATGCCGCACCCGGTGGATTGCAGCATGGACTCCACCATAGGCATAACGGTCTGGGAGTGAGTCAGGCCTGTGTTGCAGTACCATTCCCCCACCAGCCTGCCATCGTCCATATACGCGCAGGACGCGGCCTGGGACGAGGTTTCCAGTGCCAAAATTTTCATGCCTCAAACCGTCCCCCTTCGACTGTGATTGTCCGCTCCGTCTCGCTGACCCGCTGGATTGTAACCGCAATGGCATTCTCCGGCAGGGCGTTTTCGATGTTCTCGCTCCACTCCACCGCCAACACACCGCCGCTTTCCAGATAATCAAAAAAGCCGGTGGAATACAGCCCCTGCCAGTCCTCCACCCGGTACATATCAAAGTGGTAGAGAGGCAGCCGTCCGCCTCGGTACTCATGAACCAGCGCAAAGGTGGGGCTGGAGACATCGCCGGTATAGCCAAGTCCTGTGGCCAGTCCCCGGGCAAAGGCGGTTTTCCCGGCCCCCAGCCCGCCCCGAAAGGCAATGACGTCGCCCGGCTGCAGCTTCGCCGCCAGCGAAGCCGCAACCGCCTCTGTCTCCGATTCGGATGTGGTGTGAAATAGTTGCATCTGTTTTTCTCCGATGAATTTGCCGCTGCGAATGGCAGTGAGGCGAAGCCGAACACGAGGCGCGGCAGCGCGTCGCGCGGCCCGCAGGGACGCGGCCATTGGCGGGGGCAGGGTGCAAGACTGAGAATATCGCCCGGCCAAAAAGCCAGCGATCGGCTCGACACAGGGCACGGTTCCCGCACAGCAAAATTGGTCGTCATCCTGACCGATTTTGCGTCCCCCTTCCACCCGGCATCCAACTCTCAACCATTAAGCGGGATTCTAAAGGGGGCATATCGCCCGCAAGGGCGACTTTCCCCCTTTAGCGGGGGTTTGGGGGCAGCGCCCCCATTCGAAATGCGCCGCAGGCACCTCTTAAAACAGCCCAACGATATCGCCGTTCTCCCCCACGTCAATCGAGCAAGCCGACGGTGTTTTGGGCAGGCCCGGCATGGTCATGATATCGCCGGTCAGGGCCACCAGGAAGCCTGCTCCGGCCCGCAGGTGGATCTCCTTCACATTGAGGGTAAAGCCGGTAGGCCGTCCCAGCAGGGCAGGGTTATCGGAGAGGCTGTACTGAGTCTTGGCCATACAGACAGGCAGATTGGCCTTGCCCAGCTTCCCGATTTCCCGGATGGCCTTTTTGGCGGCGGCGGAATACTGCACATCGGCCGCGCCGTACACCTTTGTGGCGATGGCGTGAATCTTCTCCTCTATGGAAAGGTTCACGTCGTACAGGCGAGTAAAGTTGGAGGGCTTCTCACAGGCCTCCACTACCTTCAGGGCCAGAGCCTCCGCGCCTTTTCCACCCTTGGCAAAGACCTCCGACAGGGCGAATTCCGCGTCCTTGTCCCGGCAGTACTGGGCGATGGCGTCCAGTTCCTCGTCGGCGTCGGTGTCAAAGCGGTTGATGGCGACCACTACCGGCACCCGGTACTGGTGCAGGCCGTCGATGTGGGCCCCCAGATTGCAAAGGCCCTCCCGCAGGGCGTCTGCGTTGGGGGCGGCGAGCTCCGCCTTGGCAATGCCGCCGTTGTATTTCAGTGCCCGCACTGTGGCCACCAGCACAACCGCACTGGGAGAAAGCCCGCCGTAGAGGCATTTGATATCCATGAATTTTTCCGCGCCCAAATCCGAGCCAAAGCCGGCCTCGGTGATGGTGTAGTCGGCCATTTTCAGTGCCAGCCGTGTCGCCCGGATGGAGTTGCACCCATGGGCGATGTTGGCAAAGGGCCCGCCGTGCATCAGGGCAGGGGTGTTCTCCAGTGTCTGCACCAGATTGGGCTTGATGGCGTCCTTGAGCAGTGCCGCCATGGCGCCCTCCGCCTTCAAATCCCGGGCATACACCGGCTCGCCGCCATAGGTATAGGCGATGAGGATGTCACCCAGCCGCCGCTTCAGGTCGGCCAGGTTCTCGGCCAGGCAGAGGATTGCCATAACCTCGCTGGCGACGGTGATCTGGAAGCCGTCCTCCCGGGGGACGCCGTTGACCTTGCCGCCCAGGCCCACATTGACATGGCGCAGGGCGCGGTCGTTCATGTCCAGGCACCGCTTGAACTCCACCCGGCGGGGGTCGATGCCCAGGGGATTGCCCTGCTGCAGATGGTTGTCCAGCATGGCGCAGAGCAGATTGTTGGCCGAGGTAATGGCGTGCATGTCGCCGGTAAAGTGGAGGTTGATGTCCTCCATGGGGACAACCTGAGCATAGCCGCCGCCGGCCGCCCCCCCCTTGATGCCGAACACCGGCCCCAGAGAAGGCTCCCGCAGTGCGATGATGGCATTTTTGCCGATAAGCTTCATCCCCATGCCAAGGCCAACCGTGGTGGTGGTTTTTCCTTCCCCGGCGGGGGTGGGATTGATGGCCGTCACCAGCACCAGCTTGCCGTCGGGCCGGTCGGCGAGGCGGTTCATCAGACCGTCGGACAGCTTGGCCTTGTACTGGCCATAGGGCTCCAGCTCCTCGGGCATTACCCCGATGCGGGATGCAATCTCCCCAATGGGCTTCATCCGGCAACTCCGTGCAATCTCAATGTCGGTCATCATAGCACTTCTCCCCTTCTTTATAAAAACCTCTTCTTTCTTTTGCGAAAAAGAAAGAAGCAAAGAAAACGTGTCCGCTTCGCGATTCCCTGTCAGAGACTCTTCTTTCTTTTACGAAAAAAAGAAGCAAAGAAAGCGTGTCCGCTTCGCGATTCCCTGTTCGAGACTCTTCTTTCTCCTGCGAAAAAGAAAGAAGCAAAGAAAGCGTGTCCGCTTCGCGATTCCCTGTTCGAGACTCTTCTTTCTCCTGCGAAAAAGAAAGAAGCAAAGAAAGCGTGTCCGCTTCGCGATTCCCTGTTCGAGACTCTTCTTTCTCCTGCGAAAAAGAAAGAAGCAAAGAAAGCGTGTCCGCTTCGCGATTCCCTGTTCGAGACTCTTCTTTCTCCTGCGAAAAAGAAAGAAGCAAAGAAAACGTATCCGCTTCGCGATTCCCTATTTAAGGCAATGTATGTGGTGGGTTTGAATGGCTCACATCGCCCGAAAGCAGGGATGCGCCTCTGTTTTCCACTCAACTTCTTATTTTAACACTGCCCGTATGGACAGTCAAGAAAAGATCCGGCTGTTTCTCCGAATCTTCCCCTTTAAAAAGAGCCCGCTCCCCCTCTATCGTGTAAAGAGGAGGAAGCAGGCGTGAAGGATGGCGGCGATTCCGATGATGGCCGCCAGCACAGGCAGCAAAATTGTTCCATAGCGGAACAGCTTGTTTTTCAGGAACAGATACAGGCGATCCACCTGCCGTCGGCAGCGTATGTACAGCAGGTACATCGCGTACAGCGGCAGCGTAAACAAAAGGTTGTACAGCGCCAAAATCCCCAGCAGAGCCGGCAGGGCAAGCTCGTGGCTCAGCAGCATGGCGATAAAGGCAAAGTAAGGCAGGGATGTGGGAATCTCGCACAGCACCGCAAAGGCGCCCAGAGCCGCAATTGCCGCCGGATGCACCGATTTGGGCTTGCAGACCTCCCGGTCTGCCTCGCTTTGGTGGCTGTCGGCCAGGTGACCGTACAATTCACTGAATTTTTTGTTGACACGGCGAAACGCCACATATGTCCAGGCCAGTATTCCCACAATGATTTCGCAGGCTGGGATTACCCAAAAATACTGGTTCATCAGGGTTTCCCAATAGGCTGTCATCGCCCTGGCCAGCCCATAGTAAATCAGCAGGCCGCCTACCAGGTTGGTCACACCCACAGACAGGGGAAAAAGCAGGATGTGCCGCCGTTTTTTCACCATTCCCTGCAGAAGGAACTGCTGTGTCAGCGCCACTGGATTGAAGCTGTCCAAAATCCCCATGGAAACTGTCACAAGGATGAGCATACTCATATAAGACCTCCGCACAGGCGGAACCAGGTATCGCCGATTGGCGCCGGAGTATTGGCGCATCGCGTTATGCGAAACACCGTGTTTCGCATGATTCCGCCTGGTTCAGAGTATGCGGCGGCGGCGGGGATGGTGTATGGACGGACAGCCGCATCCACAGCAAAACAGCCCCCGAGGTTGGAGGCTGTTTTGCTGTGGTATTGGTCTGCCCAAAGGCATCCCAGGCTATTCCATGCTGCTGTAGCAGCCGATTACCTCGAAATACTCGCTGGCGGATGCCGCCTGGCGCAGGGCCTGCACGGTGGCGGCGTCCCGGATATTCCCCTCAATCTCCGCGAAAAAGCGGTACTTGCCGCCGGACGAGGGGCGGGATTCAATTCGCACCAGATTCAAATTCTGGGCCATAAAGGGGAGGAGGCTTTCGCACAGGGCGCCGCTGCGGTGACTGGTGGAGAAGGTGACGGAGATAAGGCCGCTTTCGGCGCTGTATTCCGGCTGGGCGGCCACCACAACAAAGGAGGTGCGGTTGGTGTGGGAATCCTCAATATCCGCCGCTAAAACCTGCAAACCGTTGATTTCCGCCGCCAGCCGGGAGCCGATGGCCGCCGTTTTGCCGTCGGTGGATTCTGCCGCCAGCCGGGCTGCCACGGCTGTGTTGCGACAGGCGTTTAGGTTCCAGGGGCGGGCGTTCAGGTAATGGCGGCACTGCTTGAGTGCCTCCGGGTGGGAGTGCACCTCCCGGATGTGGGACAGCTCTGTCCCCACAGGGGCCAGCAGACATTGCCGAATGTCGATCCACACCCGGCCCGTGATGTACAGGCCGTATTTCCGCAGCAGGTCGTAGGTCTCGCCGATGGCGCCGGTCTGGGAGTTTTCGATGGGCACCACCCCGTAATGGGCTTTGCCCTCCTTAACTGCCAGAAACACATCCTCAAAATACTCCACGTGAATGCGCTCGGCGGCGGGAAACAGCTTCATGGCCGCCTGCTCGCTCCACGCGCCGGGCAGGCCCTGATAGGCGCAGACAGCGTGCTCCGTCACCGGGGGCCGGGGCTCCGGCAGCAGGGGGGCCTCGCCGGAAAATAACAGGCTGTGCTGGTATTCCCGGGAAAGGGCCATGATGGTGCGCATCAGCAGGGCGGCCTCCCCCTGCAGGGGCGGGCCCGCCAACTCGGCGGCTCGCTGAGCCACCTGCTCCTCCCGCTCCGCGTTGAGGATAGGCAGGTTGTTCCGCCCCTTGATCTCCGCCACCTGGCGGGATACCTCCATCCGCTCCCCAAACAGGGGAATCAGCCTGCCGTCAATGGCATCGATTTGCTCCCGCAGCTTTGCCAGCTGCTCCTTCCAGTCTGTGGCCATACCATATACTCCTCACTCATCGTTATTTTTTCTGTAAACCGGATCATTGCCCGGTGCAAAGGGCACTAGGCCGGCTCGTTGAGCACGGCGTGCAGCCGATTGACCTTCCCCATAACCCGGCTGAACAGGGCCGGGGTAATGGATTGCTGTCCGTCGCACAGGGCCTTTTCCGGCTGGTTGTGCACCTCGATCATCAGGCCGTCGGCACCGGCTGCCACGGCGGCCATGGCCATGGGCTCCACCAGATTCCAGTAGCCGGTGCCATGGGAGGGATCCGCGATGACAGGCAGATGGGATTTCGCCTTCAGCACCGGAATGGCCGACAAATCCAGGGTATTGCGGGTGGCGGTCTCAAAGGTGCGGATGCCCCGCTCGCACAGGATGACCTGGCTTTTGCCGGCCATGAGGATGTACTCCGCCGCCATCAGCATCTCATCGATGGTGCAGGAGGGGCCCCGCTTTAACAGCACCGGCTTGCCCAGCATCCCCACATCCCGCAGCAGCGGGAAATTCTGCATGTTCCGCGCGCCTATCTGGATGATGTCCACATCCCGGCCAAAGGCCTCGGCGTACTCCTGGGACATAATCTCCGTCACAATGGGGAGCCCTGTTTTCTCCCGGGCAATTTTCAGCAGCTCCAGGCCGTCCAGCCCCAGGCCCTGAAAGGAGTAGGGGGAGCTTCTGGGCTTGAAGGCCCCGCCCCGCAAAAAGGACGCCCCCGCCAGCTTGACATCCCGGGCGATGGAGAGGATCTGCTCCTCGGTCTCCACCGAGCAGGGGCCTGCGATTACGGCAAGGGAGCCGCCGCCCACCGCCCGTCCCGCCGCCTTCACGCAGGTGTCCTCCGGGTGGAATTTGCGCCCCGCCAGCTTATAGGGCTCCGAGACGCGGATGACCCTATCCACCACCGCGCTGCGCATCAGGCTGTCCTCGGACAAGCCGGACAAATCCCCGGCAAGGCCCACCATCAGGGCCTCGCCGCCCCGTATCTCCTGGGTCAGAATCCCCTTTTCCCGAATGTCGCTCAGCAGCTTGGCCGCGTGGGCGCTGCCGGCGTCAGGCTTGAATATGAGTATCATACCGCTTCCCCCTTTTCTTGTGTGAGAGTGGACTTCACAGCCGCCTCCACGGCGGGATACAGTCTCTGCAAATCCAGGGCCGCATCCAAAAAATGCTGCTGTGCCAGCAGGCCCTGATGCATCAGCATCGGCAGGCCGTTGACGGTGCTCAGCCCCCGCTTCGCCGCCTCTCGCAGCAGGGCGGTACAGGGGGGATTGTAAATCAGGTCGCAGACCAGGGCGTGGGCCGGCAGCGCCGCCACAAAGGACAGGGTGGGGAACTCATCGGGAATGCCCTGCATGCCCATGGGGGTGGCGTTGATGAGGAGATCCGCCCGGGACGCCGCCGCAGTCAGGGACGATGACGACATATCCCCGATGGACACCTCGCACTCCGACCACTCCGCCAGGGCTGTCCGGATGGCGGCGGCCTGTTCCGGTCGGCGGCCCAGAACGGTCAGGTGAGCGGCGCCGTCCAGCGCCGCCTTGCAGGCGATTCCCGTGGCGGCGCCGCCGGTGCCCAGCAGCACCACCCGCCGGTCTCTGTATCCCGTCCCCGCCGCCTGCAATGCCATGGCCAGGCCCTCCATGTCGGTGTTATAGCCCCGCAGTTGGCCGTTCCGGAGTGTCACGGTGTTGACGGCCCCGCACAGGGCGGCCTCTCTGTCCACCTCATCCAGCAGCGGCAAAAGATCCTGCTTGTGGGGGATGGTGGCGTTGAAGCCCCGCAGCCCGGATTGCCGCGCCGCCTGTACAAACTCCCCCAGCCTGCCCCGGGGGACATGGATGGCGGTGTAGGTCTCCGCCCGGCCCTGAGCGGCAAAGGCAGCGGCGTGAAGCCGGGGAGACAGGCTGTGGCCGATGGGGTCGCCGATGACGGCAAAGCCGGTGGCTTTCCAGGTGAGGGCGGCCATTTCCAGGGCGGCCAGTGTCTCTCGGGGCGGGCCGCTGTTGTCGGTGACGACGTGGGCGCAGGTCTTGTATAGCTGTCGGCGGCTTTTGTCCAGCGCGTACAGCCGCTCCACCCCGGCTTTGAGCAGGGGACGATGGGCAATTTCAATGTCCGCGGCGATGGCCGCCGGCGGCCGATCCAAAAACAGGACAAGGCCGTTGTTCCTCAGGGCTTGGCGGTTGTCGGCATCCAGCACCGCGCCGCCGCCGGTGGCGATAACCGCCGATTCCACCCCCACCGCACGGCCAATCGCCTCCGCCTCCACCCGGCGGAAAAAGGGCTCGCCGTAGCCGGCAAACAGTCGTTCCACCGTTGTACCGGCGGAGCGTGTAATCCACTCGTCCGTATCCACAAAGGGGCGGCCGAGACGCCGGGCAAGCTCCCAGCCCAGGGTGGTTTTGCCGCTGCCCGGCAGCCCGATGAGCACGATGTTATTCATCGCCGTCCCCTCCTTCAAAATCCGCCCAGAACGCCGGGTAGGATTTGTCCACGCATTCGCTGCCTGTCAGCAGCACCGGCTCCTCGCACCGGATGGCCGCCAGCCCAAGAGCCATGGCGATGCGGTGGTCGCCGTGGGCATCCGCCTGCCCGCCCCGCAAGGTCTCTTGGCCCCGGATGCACAGGGCCTCCGGCTCCTCGGTGATGTCAGCCCCCAACCGGGACAGCTCGGTGGCCAGCGCGGCCAGCCGGTCGCTTTCCTTGTGGCGGAGCCTGCCCGCGTTCACAATCCGCCCCGTGCCCTTGCTCACACACAGCAGCGCCGCAATGGGGGGGACAAGGTCGGGGATGTCCCGCACATCCACCGTCACCGCCCGCAGGCCGTCTGCTTGTACCGACAGCAGGCCATCCCGCCAGGTCACCGTCGCCCCCATGGCCTCCAGCACCGGCAGGATGGCCCGGTCGCCCTGCAGGCTGTTTGGGTTCAGCCCCCGGCACTGCACATCCCGCCCCAGCGCCGCCGCCCCCAGAAAAAACGCCGCCTGGGAGAAGTCGCTCTCCACCGTGTAGGAGGTGCCCCGGTATCGCTGCCCGCCGGGGATGACAAATCCATCCGTCTCCCGGTGGATATCCACGCCAAAGCGATGCATCACGTCAATGGTCATATCCACGTATCCCCGGGATTCCAGCGGCGTTTCCAGAGTCAGCGCGCTGCCCTCCTCCGCCAGAGGCAGCGCCAGCAGCAGGCCGGAGATAAACTGGGAGCTGATGTCGCCGGGGACAGCGTACCGCCCACCCCGCAAAGGCCCTCCAACGACGATGCAGTTGTCCTGTCGGCGGTATCGGGCCCCCGCCCGGGCAAACACCGCCTCGTACACCTGATGGGGCCGCTGCAGCAGCCTCCCCCGCCCGGTAAAGGCAATCTCGCCGCCCAGCATAGCCGCGACGGGGATGAGAAACCGCAGCGTGGAGCCGGATTCATCGCAGTCAATCGGCGCTGCGGGGCAATGCAGACCGCCCCGTATCGTCACAGCGCTCTCGGCTTCTGTCACTGTGGCGCCCATGGCCCGAAGGGCCCCCAGGGTGGCTGCGGTATCCCGGGACAGGCCCGGTGTGATGATTTGGCTCTGCTCCCCCTCTGCCAGCGCCCCACAGATAAGGGCGCGGTGGGTCAGGCTTTTGGAGGGGGGCGGCGTTACAATGGGTCGGGGATTCGGCCGGATTTCCTTCATGGCGGTCTGTCCTTTCCATCCCAGAATAAAGTCTCGCAAAAAACAAAAAAGAAGGCTCATTTTCATGAACCTTCTTTGTGGTTGTATTCCATTTTTACAGGCCATCAGGCACAGCAAAACGGCAACGCAGTCGGTTTCATGTCGCATTCAATTATACCACGGCAAAAAAAGCTAAAGCCAAAAAAGCTAAAGCTGAAAAAGTTAAAGAAAAATTCGTTTGTCGCGGCAATTGCATTGCTGTACCGAGCCATTGTGTCTCTCCGTTTGCATTTGTAAATTTGGGTATTTGCGTTTTTTTCATTATAGTCTATAATGAGAAAAATGCAAGACTTCATTTTTGTCAGCGACGAATTTTGTGCACAACGCTTTGTATTTATCCATCTAAATCGAGAAATCAGTGAATTTTGCATATATCGGCAAAAATTGAAGCAACCCGGCGGCCGTTCCGCAAAGCTGCCGACTATAATTCTTACGGAGGTGTTGGCGTGAAGCCTTCTCCCATTGTTCACCTGCGGCAGCTTGCCATTGGGGACGGCGCCCCCAAGGTGTGTGCCCCCCTGACCGCCGCCGACGAACCCGCCCTGCTGCGGGAGGCCGACACCGCCCTGGCGGCGGGCTGTGATCTGGTGGAATGGCGGGCCGATTGCTTTGTCGGCGCAGATACCCCCGCCGTTGCCCTGCCTGTATTGCAGGCCCTGCGGGAGCGGCTGGGGGAAACCCCGCTGCTGTTTACCCTGCGCACACAAGCCGAGGGCGGAAACAGCGCCCTCTCTCCCGGTGCCTACGCCGCCCTGTGCATCGCCGTCGCGCAATCTTCTTTTGCCGACGCCGTCGACGTGGAGTTTTCCGCCGGAGAGGCGGCAGTGGCGGAAACCCTCGCCGCCGCCCACAGCTGCGGAGTTCCCGTCGTCCTGTCCAGCCATAATTTTGCCGCCACGCCGTCACCGGATGAGCTGGCCCAAAAGCTGGCGGCCATGTATGCCGCCGGCGGCGACATCGTCAAGCTGGCCACCATGCCCCAACGCTTCGAGGATGTGCTGGCGCTGATGGCGGCGACCTGCGCCTTCCATCGGCAGGCCCTTTGCCCCGTCATCACCATGTCCATGGGGGAGATGGGACGCATCAGCCGCATCTCCGGCGGGCTGACCGGTTCCGCCGTCACCTTCGGTGTGACAGGCAGCGCCTCCGCCCCCGGCCAGCTTGCCATCGACACCCTGCGCCAGCTGCTGGCAGCGCTGGAGGTATGACCTCTTCATGCAAACTATACTTGCAAATACAACAACTGCCTTGACAGCCTACATCGGCCGTCAGGGCAGTTTTGCATCGTCCCCAAATCTAGCGCCAGTTCAAATCCCACAGGATGGATTTCAAAGCGTTGGTCGCCATGGTAAAGGGCATGGTGCCGTCGCTCTCCTCTTTTTTGTCCGCCGCGCCGGCCTCCAGCGCGTGGTAGCCCACAAAGCTTTGCAGGTGGGGCTCCAGAGAGAGGAAGCCCCGGTAGCCGCTGTCCTTAAAGCGGCCCAGCAGCTGGGAAACATGGCCGTCGCCCATGCCGGCGGGAACCACCTGACCGTCCGCCAGGCGGGCATCCTTGATGTGGATGTACGCAATATGGGGAGCCAGCATCTCATAGGCCTCCAGGGTATCCTGTCCGCACTGGACAAAGTTGGCAAAGTCAAACACACCGCGGAAGTGGTCGCCGCCCAGCTGCTCAAACAAATCCCGGCAGCGGGTGGCCACATCGCCGTAAATTTCCTTCTCGTTTTCGTGAAGCAGCACCACATCCTGCTCCACGGCGTATTCCACCATTTTCTCCAGCCGACGGAGCACCTCGTCCCTGTGGGCGGCGGGGTTGTCGCCTTCGGGAATCAGGAAGCTGAACATGCGGATGTTGCGGGTGCCAAACTCCTTTGCCAGAGCCACCACATTTTTGAACTGCTCAAAATGAGGGGCAAAGTCGTCGGTTATCTTGATTTTCCCGCAGGGGGAGCCCACCGAGGACACCCGGATGCCGTGGGCGTCCATAGCCGCCTGCAGCGTCTTTGCCTCCTGGGGGGTGTATTCGCTGATGTTCCGGCCGTTGACGCCGCGAATCTCGATGTGTTTCAGGCCAAGGGACTGCACCGTGACAAGCTGCGTCTCAAAATCAGGGGAAATTTCATCGGAAAAGCCCGATAACAGGATTGTATTCTCCATGTCGACCTCCAGAGATTGGTATTTGCATAGACTGCCACTCTATTATAGCCCCCACGCCATGCCCATACCATTGCATTTTGACCGGAGATATTGCGTTTATCACCTAATTGACTCATCCCGGAGCCGCAGCAGCAGCGCCTTGTATTCCTGCCGCGTCAACAGCCTGTTCAGCAGGGGCAACGCCGCCGTCACATTGAGGCGGCGGGGCAAGGCCAGGCTGTCATACAGGGCATAGCGCAGCTCCCGGCTGCCCTCTCCGCCGGTCAGACCGTCCTCGTACAAATCGGTGCGGGTGATGGGATCCGTCTGCTCCGCAGGCGGCTCGCCGGTGATGCCCGCCCGGGCAAAGGCTGTCTGCAGGGTGTCGATATCCACGCCCTCCACCCCCAGCTTGCCCTCGGCGGAGGGGGCGCGCTTCCGCTTTTCCTTGCCGTACAGGTCGGGGATAAAAACATTGGTGATGCGCTCGGCCGGGATCATCCCCGTCAAATGGGCGCGGATACGAAAGCCGGCCCCGTCGGAGTCGGTGAGGATGACAACCCCCCGCTCCGCCGCCAGTCGGCGGATGAAGGCCGCCATCTCCTTATCCTTGAAGATGCCGAAGCCGTTTGTGGGCAGAATCAGCCCGTCAATCAGCGCCTCCAGCCGAATTTTATCGTACTTGCCCTCCACAATCACCACTTGGGTGAGGTGCAGCTTCTCCGGCCCGGCCATCTAGCGGACAGCCCCCGCCAGAAACAGCTTTGTCACGGTCTGTTCCAGCAGCACCTTGTCGTCGATGCCGGTGCTTTTCATTCGGCGGTCGCAGGTGTACAGGGCCTCCAGCGCCTCCCGGAGAGCCGCCGCCGACAGTCGGCTGTTGAAGGCATTGCGCACCCGAAATTCCCGCCCCTTGTATTTGAACCGCTCCACCACCTCATTCTGCTGGATGCCCGCGTCCTTTGCCACCCGGGCCCGGTACAAATCCACATAGGAGAGTATCAGGGTAGACAAAATGGCGATGGGCTGCTCCCGCAGTTCGAAGAGGTCGTGGAGGATGTCGAAGGCGCGCTTGCTCTGACCGGCCAGGATAGCCTTGCTCAGGTCGAACACCCGTGCCTCCATCCGGGGAATCGCCACAGCATCCACATGGGCGCGGGCCAGTTCCCCCTCGTACCCGGCACAGGCGCAAATTTTGCTTATTTCCCCGCTGAGAGTGTTCATGTCGGTGCCGCAGGTGGTCAGGATGTGATGGGCCAAATCGGTGGGGAGCACGCAGCCGTTTCGCTTGGCCGTCCCCTTCAAAAACTGGACAAGCCCCTGCTGGCCTCTGGCACCCAGCTCCACCACAGTGCCGCAGGCGTCCACCAGCTTGATGACCCGCTTGCCGTTGGCGGATTTGGGGTCGAAGGCGCTTTTCCCCGTGAGAATCAGCACGCAGTCGGGGGAGGGGTCGTCCAACACCGCCGCCAGCTTGTCCATTTCTGGCGCAGGCAGCTTGGATATACCCAAGTCCTCCACCACCACGCACTTTCGCTGGGCCATCAGGGGCAGGGCCTCCACCGCGTCGTACAGGGCGTCAAAGTCCAGTCCCCGCCCCTCCATTCGCTGAAGGTTGAAGGCGCCGGAATCGGAAAAAGGCGCGGCAATTTTGTTTTTCCACACGTCGATGAGGTATTCCTCGCTGCCGTACAGCAGGTACACACCCTGTGCCCCGCTCTGCTGAAACGCCTTGGAAAAGCTCTCCTCGTTTTTATAAAGCATCTTTTTTCTCCTTATCTCTTCTTTTTCTTTTGGAAAAAAGAAAAAGAAGCAAAAAGAAAACCTATCCCGCTCCGCGGATTGCTGCGGTTTGTCTGTGTTGAAATTTACAGTGGGAGGTGGTAACGGGTTTCGCCGTAGAGAATGGCGCCGGTCGGTTCAAATTGAGGGGTAAGATCGGCCGGTTGCAGGCCGTCGCCGGTGATGGTCAGTGCCCTGTCACCGATGGAAAGCCGCACCGTGTCGGTGTCGGCCACAATTTCCACCCCGCCCAGTGCGGTCACCTGTGCGCCCTGTGCCGAATACACCGGCACCCCCTTCAATGCCCGGGCCGCCTGATCCCGGATATAGGCGTCCTCCGGGCCCAGCACCGTGCGAATGGGATACCGCCCGCCCAGCCGGAGAAGCCCGGAATCCATCTGCGCCGCCATGGCGGGATCCGCCAGCACCGCAATCTGCCCCACACCCCGGTACTCCAGATAGCCCACAAGGGCGCTGACCTCGTAGCGATCCGGCGTGCCGATGACGACAGCCTCCCGCCCCCGCAAAACGACAGCGCCGGAGACTCCCTCCAGCGTCACCAGCTCCACCCGCCGCTCCTGGCCGTACTGCTCGCCCACAAGGCCGATGCAGAACAGCAGCACCGCCGTCATGGCCAGCATGGCAGCGGCTCGTTTGGGGGGCCGCCGCCACAGCAGAATCCCCACCCCCACGCCGACCGCCACAAGGAAAATCCCCTTCCACAGTGCATCCAGGGTCAAGGCCGCAAAGGGCAACCCAGCCAGCGTCTCGGAGACCGCCAGCACAAACCGGGCACAGAATTGGGTGACAACCGCGCAAACCCGCCCCAGCAGGCTGCCGCCGGGCAACACCGCACAGGCAATTCCCCCCAGAATCAGCGGCATCACAAAGGGGGCAATCATGATATTGGCCGGCACCGCCAGCAGCGAAATCCAGCCGTTGGACAACGCCAGCAGCGGCAGCGTGAACAAATAAGCGCCCAGGCTGACCCCCGCCGCCGATGCCAATCCCCACACAAAGCGGTTGTATCGGGCCGATTTGCCCTTCAACCGGCGGAACAGCCACCGGGACAGCCCATCGCCGGACACCAATATGCCATAGGCTGCCGCTGCCGACAGCCACATGCCGATGCCCTGTGTCCAGCCGGGTCGGACAATGGAAATCGCCAGCAACGCAAGCCCCAGAGAATTGCGGCCGTCCCCCCGGCGAAAGGTCATGTGGCCGATTGTCATCACGGCGAACATCACAAACGCCCGGACAATGGAGGGGGAGAAGCCGGTTGTCACCATAAAAGCCACCCCTGCCAGCAGGGTTGCCAGCTCCGGTATGCGCCGGGGCAGGCCGACCTTTCGCAGCGCCGCCAGGATGAAGGTGGTGAACAGGGAAAAATGAAGCCCCGATATGGCCAGCAAATGGGCAATGCCGGATTTCCCCATGTGGGAGCGAACGGATGCATCCGGTTCACCGCCGATTTTCATCACCATGGTGCCCACCAGATCCGCGATATTCCCCGGCAGCCCGGCATACAGATTGCCGCGAAAATACGCCCGGATGGCCAGTCGCGCCCGTGCAAACCGGTAGCCGTCCGACTCCACCCGTTCCAGTTCCCCCACCAGGTTGCACCGGGCGGCAAGGCCCCGGTTGCGGTAATAGCCGGAGGACAGCGGCGTCACCGTGCCGCGACAGCGAATGACATCGCCCTCCGTCGCTGCCACCTCCCCGTATGCCCGCAGCAAAACGGAGGCCTTCGGCAGCGCCGCGTCGGGGAAGCGAGCCTCCACCGTATAGTTGATGGCTCGGGAGTCGACGGTCACTTCCGTGACGATGCCTTCAATCGCCACCTCTCCACCCATCTGCCGGGCAAAGGGGGCGACGGTCGTCTCGCAGTGGAGGCTGTACACGGCAAACGCCGCCGCCATCGACAGCAGAATAACAGCGGGCTCCCGCCGGCTTCGCACCGTCAGCCAGGCCAGCACAGCGGTGGCAAGCAGGGCGGCGGAAAGCAGCAGGGCGCTCCTTCCATCAACGAAAAAAGCGGCCCCCATTGTGATTGCAAACGGAGTTCCCACAATCCACAAAGGCCGCTTCATTCAAATCGCTCATTTCCGTTTGGGTTTTCTGCCTCGCTTAGTCCTTAAAGAACAGCGGCAGCTTTTCCAAATATAGAATATCGGTGCGGTTGGCAGCGTCGCCCTCCGCCAGAACGGTGGCTTTGGCGACAATCTCACCCTCGCCCGCTGTCACCAGATTTTCCAGCGCCGCCAGCGATTCGCCGGTGCTGATGACATCGTCCACAATCAGCACCCGTTTGCCCTTTAGCATGGCCATGTGATCAATGTCCAGGTACAGCTTTTGCACGTTGGTGGTGGTGATGGATTTGACGTCCACCTCAACGGCGTTGCGCATATAAAGCTTCTTGCTTTTCCGCGCCAGAATATAGGGCTTGCCCGACTGGCGGGACATCTCGTAGGCCAGGGGGATGCCCTTGGATTCGGCGGTGATGATGATGTCATGCTCCGGCACCAGTTCCAGCAGTTTTTCCGCGCAGGCGATGGTCAGCTCCACATCGGAAAACATCACAAAGGCCGCGATGTCCAGCTTGTCGTTGACCGGGCAAAGGGGGAGCACCCGCGTCAACCCCGCCACGTGAAGTGTATATGTCTTGTCGGCCATACAATCGGCCCCTTTCAAAGTCTCAAGTTTTCTATGCAATCAGCAAGGCATGATCTCACCCAGGCGGCCATGCCAGCTGCCGGCCGCCCAACAGGTGAAAATGAATATGTCCCACAGTCTGACCGCCGTCCTCGCCGCAGTTGTTGACGACGCGGTAGCCATTGGTCAGCCCTCTGGCCCCGGCAATTTCCGGAATTTTGCTGAACAGGTGGCCGATATCACCGCAGTTGTCCGCCGTAACGGCGTCCGCGCTGGGGATATGGGCCTTGGGGATGATCACGATGTGCTCCGGCGCCTTGGGGTCAATGTCCAAAAACGCGAAGATGACGTCGTCCTCATACACCTTTGTCGAGGGAATCTCCCCCGCGATGATTTTGCAAAACAGGCAATCCATAAGCATTCCTTTCCCCCAATACCAGCCAAGCCAAAAGCCAGACAATTGCCCCGTCGGCTTGGGGCAATTGTCGGCTGTATCACTGCATCTCCCGGCCGTTATCAACGGAGTTGGTTACGTTTCTTTTGTTACTTTTCTTTTCGCAAAGAAAAGTAAAATCCCTTACAGGCCCAGCTGAGCCTCGATGTACCCGCGGGCGGAGGCGAGGGCGTCGTTCAGCTTGTCGAGTTGGGTTGCGCCGCCCATGGCATTGTCGGGGCGGCCACCACCGCCGCCGCCTGCAATGGCCGCGATTTCCTTGACCAGCTTGCCTGCGTGAATGCCGGCCTTGACGGCATCCTTCCCGGCAAATACCAGCAGGGAGCCCTTCTCGCCGCTGGTTCCGGCAAAGACTCCGACGATATCGGCGTACTTATCTTTCATATCATCGGCAGAGGCCTTCAGATTATCCACGGTGATTTCGCCCAGATTGGCGGTTAAAATACGGACAGGGCCGCAGGCCTCCATGGCATCGTCCATGCTGGAAAGCTGGGACTCCATCTGCTTTTTATTCAGGGCATCCAGTTCCTTCTGGAGAGCCTTCATCTGACCGGTCAGAGCCGTGGCCTTTGCCTCCAGCTCCGTGGGATGGTTGACCTTGAGAATGCCGCACAGGGTCTCCAGGCTGGCCTCCTGGGCTTTCATCAAGTCCAGCACGCCCCGACCGGTGACAGCCTCAATGCGACGCACGCCCGCAGCCACCGAGGACTCGCTGAGAATGCGGAACAATCCCAGCTGGGCCGTATTGCCGGCGTGGGTACCGCCGCACAGCTCCATCGAGGCATCCTCGATTTTGCACACCCGTACAATGTCGCCGTATTTATCGCCAAACAAGGCCATAGCACCCAGCTTCTTGGCATCCTCCATGGGCATTTCCATGGTCTCTACCGGCATGGCGGAAAGAATCATATCGTTGACCAGCTTCTCCGCTTCCAGCAGCTGCTCCGGTGTCATGCCGCTGAAATGGGTGAAGTCAAAGCGGCATACCTCGTCGCTGACAAAGGAGCCCGCCTGGTGGACATGCTCGCCCAGCACCTTGCGCAGGGCCGCCTGCAGCAGATGGGCGGCGGTGTGGTTGCGCATGATGGAATGGCGGCGGTGCTTGTCCACAGAGGCCACGGCGTTGTCCCCCACAGGGATAAAACCGCTGATCATCTTGCCGATGTGCATGATGTGTCCGGTGGGGGATTTGCGGCAATCGGTCACCTTAAACACGCTTTTGCCCACACCGATGTAGCCGGTATCGCCCACCTGTCCGCCGCTTTCGGCATAGAAGGGCGTCTCCTTCAGGAATACGGTGGCCTCATCGCCCTCGCAGATTTCCTCCACCAGTTCCCTGTCCTTGACAAGGGCCACCACCTGGGTCTGCACCTGCAGCTTGGAATAGCCTACAAAGACATCCTCAAACTTCAGCTCGCCCAGTACATCAGCCTCCCAGGCCACCTCGCCCTGCTCCTCCCGAGCCTTGCGAGCCTGTTCACGCTGCTTGTGCATAAACTTCAAAAAGCCCTCTTCGTCCACGGCAAAGCCCTTGTCCGCGGCAATTTCCATGGTCAAATCCAAGGGGAAGCCAAAGGTGTCGTACAGCTTGAACACCTCTTCGCCGGGAATGCTGGGCCGTCCCTGCACAATTTGCTGCTTGGTAATTTCGTCCATCAAATGGGTCAGCATAGTCATGCCCTGCTCGATGGTGCGGGAGAACCGCTCCTCCTCTACCTGGATGACCTTGCGGATGTAGTCGGCGTTCTCGGTAAGGGCGGGATAGGACTTCACATTGGCGTCGATGACAGTGTCACACACCTTGTAAAGGAACTCCTCCTTGATGCCCAGCAGCTTGCCGTGACGGGCCGCCCGGCGCAGCAAGCGGCGCAGCACATAGCCTCTGCCCTCATTCTGGGGCACCACGCCATCGCCCACCATAAACACGGTGGAGCGGATGTGGTCGGCCACCACCCGCAGAGAAATGTCGATCTTCTCATCCTGCTTATAGGTTACACCGGCGATTTCCGCCACATGCTTGATGACGCTCTGCACCGTGTCCACCTCAAACAGGTTGTCCACGCCCTGCATAACACAGGCCAGACGCTCCAGGCCCATGCCGGTGTCGATGTTTCCCTTTTCCAGGGGGGTATAGTTGCCCTGCCCGTCGGAGTTGAACTGGGTGAATACCAGGTTCCAGATCTCCACATAGCGGTCGCAGTCGCAGCCTACGGCGCAGTCGGGGCTGCCGCAGCTGTATTCAGGCCCTCGGTCAAAGTAAATCTCGGAGCAGGGGCCGCAGGGGCCGGAGCCAATCTCCCAGAAATTGTCCTCTCTGCCCAGCCGGACAATCCGGTCGGCGGGCAGTCCCCGCTTTGTTGTCCAGATGTCGAAGGCGTCGTCGTCCTCTTCATAAATCGAAACCCACAGCCGGTCGGCGGGAATCTTCAGCTCCTCTGTCAGGAACTCCCACGCCCATTTGGTTGCCTCGTCCTTGAAGTAATCGCCAAAGGAAAAGTTGCCCAGCATCTCAAAGAAGGTGCCGTGGCGGCTTGTTTTCCCCACCCGCTCAATGTCCGGGGTGCGGATGCATTTCTGGCAGGAGGTAGCCCGGTTGCCGGGAACCGTCTCCAATCCCAGAAAGTATTTTTTCAATGGGGCCATACCCGAGTTGATGAGCAGCAGGCTGGCATCGTCTCTCGGCACCAGCGGTGCGCTCTCCAGCCGGACATGGCCCTTGCTCTCAAAAAAAGACAGGTATCTCTCCCGCAGTTCGTTCAGTCCCGTCCACTCCATTGTTCCTGATCATCCCTTCTACTATGTCCGCAGTCAACAGCCGTGTGTATCGCATCGGTTCGCGTATATGGGGCAAAGTTCAAAAGGCGCGTTCGCCTTGGGTCGCTTCCTTGATGTGCCGCATTACGCGGCGTCGTCCTCCGATTCCCCATCCTCGTCCGCCCACTCAATTTCGCCGGCGTCGGCCACATGGGCCGTCTGGGGCACGGCGTCGGGATAGGCATAGGCGGCCATATCCGCCAGAGTATCCAGCATCCGCAGGCTCTGGCGCTCAAAGACAATGCTGTCGATGTACAGGTACCAGTCTTTCAGCGTTGCCTGCAGGCCCTTGTAATAGGTGCTCCGCTCCAAATCCTTGATGGTGACAAAGGCCTCGTCCATATACATCACCCGCACCGATTCAAAGGCGGCTCGGCCCGAGCCGTTTGCCTCCTCCTCCGGGAAGAGCCAGCCCGTTTGCTCACTGGCAATGTTGTCCAGGCCGATGACAGCCATCAGTTCGTTTTCCAGCGTATCCCCCGTGGCGACGTTAAAATCCAGCAAACGCAGATACAGTGCCGGTTTCACGCCGTTTTCCTGGGCATAGGGCACAAGATAGCCCTCCAGATAATCCAGTCTGTCCTGTATATTCTGGGCGAACCGCTCCCCCATATCCCCGCCGGAGTATTCCCCCTCCAGCAGCCGTGCCAGGGAAACATAGCTCTTTTTCCACTCCGCCACAGAGGAGGCGGTGGGAATGGCCACCACATCCACATCCATCTGCTGCAGCGCGATGAGCGTCTCCTCATCCAAATCCGTCTGGGTCAGCACCAGATGGGGCTTGAGATCCTTTATGGCATCCAGCTTGGGCAGCAGAACCGTCCCGCACCGGGGAAGCCCCTCGGCGGCGGCGGGATAATCGCAGTTGTCCGACACGCCCACCAGCGCGTCCTCCAGCCCCAGATCAAACAGCTTTTCCGTCAGCGCCGGGGACAGGGATATCACCCGGGACGGCCGGGATCGCACGGTGACACCCTCCACCGTTACCGGGTACTCGGAGGGAGCCTCCTCCACCTCCGACGGTTCCTCCGTCGTCGGGTCGCCGGTGTCCTTGTCGTCGTCCGGGCTGCATGCAACCAATGCAAGCATGCCCACCGTCAGCAGCAGTGCCAACAGCAGGCTTGTCCATATATGCAGTCGATTCTTGTTCATAGGGTACGCCCCTCTTCATTTTCTGGGACGGAATTTGTCGCAGTGACTGCTCCTGGGGAAATCCTGTTTCCTTTTTGCAGATTCACCATAATATTGTACTTTTTTTCTACGTGTTTGTCAACGAAAAAGCGGGATTAGAAGCCGCCGGGCACAAAGGCGTCTCCGGAGGCAGTATCCAGCACATCCCTTGCCAGTGCCTCCAGCTCATCGTAATGGCTGAGACTGCTGGTTCGCCGGCGCAAAGCCGCCGCCCCCCGAATCCCCTTCAGGTACCAGCCCACATGGCTGCGGGCCTCCCGCATGGCCACATGCTCCCCCTTGTACAGGCACGCCCGCTTGATGTGCCGCAGCATGCCGTCCATCTTCTCCTCCAGGGACGGCTCAGCCACCCGTTCCCCCCACAGCATATACGACTGTATCTGAAAAAACACCCACGGATTCCCCAGCGCCCCCCGGCCTATCATTACCAGGTCGCAGCCGGTTCGCTCGTACATCTCCACAGCGCTTTCCACATCGCACACATCGCCGTTGCCGATAACCGGCACCGACACCGCCTGCTTCACCGCCGCAATGCAGTCCAAATCCACCGGCGGGGCGTACATCTGCACCCGGGTGCGACCGTGCACCGTTATGGCGGCGGCCCCGGCCTCCTCTGCCAGTGTGGCGATTTCCACGGCGTTCAGTAGGGTCTCGTCCCACCCCCGGCGAATTTTCACCGTAACCGGCACGGTGCTGGCCGCCACTACCGCCTCCACAATGCGCTTGGCCAGCGCCGGCGTTTTCATCAGGGCGCTGCCGCTGCCGTTCCCCGCTATCTTGGGGGCCGGGCAGCCCATGTTGATGTCGATGACATCCGGCTCAAACTGCAGTGCAATCCCCACAGCCTGCGCCATCACCTCCGGCTCGTCGCCAAACAGCTGCACTGCCATAGGCCGCTGCAGGTCGGTTACCTCCAGCAGCTCGGCGGTTTTCGTGGATTGATAGGTCAGCCCCTTGGCGCTGGCCATCTCCCCCACCATATAGCAAGCCCCCATCTCGGCGCATACCTCCCGGAAGGCCCGGTCGGCGACTCCCGCCATGGGAGCCAGTGCTGCTGTGCGGGGCAGTGTAATGTTACCCAGTTTCAAATTGCGATGCTCCTTATTTATGCCTTTGCTTGTGTGATGTTCCTTTGCAGGGTGGTTTTCTTTTTCAGGCTTCGCCTGGGGGGGCGTTGGTTGGCACACAGCCTTGTCGCGAGGGGCAAT
>JAJDGX010000031.1 GCA_030265885.1 Ruminococcaceae bacterium OttesenSCG-928-L11
TTCATACTGAATTTGACCTGAAAGAGATGCTTGCAAAGGTGAATAACATCATCAGCTTTCAGGTGGAGGAAAAAAAGCAACAGTTCCTCCTTTCTGCAGACCAAAATGTCCCGGATGCGATATACTCGGATGAACAGAGGCTTAGTCAGGTTGTGACAAACTTGCTTAGCAATGCGATAAAGTTCACCCCCGAAAACGGAACCATCTCTCTTTTCGTTCGCATGCTTGGCGAAGAGAACGGCATTTGCACACTGCAATTCGAAGTAAAGGATACCGGCATTGGAGTGTCGGAGGAGCAACAAGCCCGATTGTTTGCACAGTTTGAACAAGCCGATGGCAGTATTTCCCGCAAGTATGGGGGAACCGGATTGGGGCTTACCATCTCGAAGCAAATTGTTGAAATGATGGACGGGGAAATATGGGTAGAGTCGGCAATTGGGCGTGGTGCAAGCTTCATTTTCAATATCAAAGCCGGAATTGTGCAGCAACGGCCTTCTTTGACAGCCGAAGCCGGAGATGCTGCTCCCAGACAATACGATGAAAAGCGTTTTTCGGGCAAACGGATTCTGATAGCTGAGGACATTGCAATAAACCGTGAAATTATCTTGGCCTTGCTTGAGCCCACCGGCATGGTTATTGATTTCGCAGAGAATGGCCAGATGGCATACGAGCTGTTCTGCGAAAAAGCATCTGCTTACAGCATGATTTTTATGGACATCCATATGCCGGAGGTTGACGGCTACGAAGCAACCAGGATGATTCGAATGCTTGACAACCCCCATGCCAAAACTGTGCCAATCATTGCAATGACAGCAGATGTGTTCCGCGAAGATATTGATAAATGCCTTGTGGCGGGAATGAACGATCATGTCGGTAAGCCTTTGAATCCCGACGATATACTGGCGAAGCTGGAGCGATATATGCCCGGGTAACGACATTCCGTGCAAATGAGCCTCCCCGGGGAACCCACCCCTTTCGGTTCATTGAATCATGGAGAAACCACCACCGGCTATGAGGAAGGAGTTCCAGGGCATGTTGGCATAAATGGAATGCACCAAAATCGCCGAAAATACGGGCCGTTAGCTTTATGGCAACAGGCCCTCATATATGCGGACAATAAACCGGTGCAAAGCCGTGTCATAGGCTTTGCACCGGTTTTCTCTATTTGCGAAGCAACGATTGCTATCGGGAACCACCATGATGCCGGACTGGGTTTTTATCCTTCCAGCGGCATTCTTCATCTGCGAATGGGGAAGGGCGCGGCAAAATGGTGCTTTTATCCAAAACTTTCTCCTAATTATGGCGATTTTATCTTATTTGTGCTATACTGTAACGGAAATATGAACATCCTCTGAACTTTGTACATGAAAACCGAAGGGTGGTGGCCGCGGGGAATGCGCTTCCGTGAGAAAACCCATACACTCAGTGGCAGGCTTGCGCTGACCATATCAGTGGTAACGGCTCTCTGCCTGTTGATGCTGATTACTGTCTCGTACCGGGCGATTCGCTCCACAGAGCGCGCTCGGCTGGAAAGCACTATTTTATCGGATGCGGCGCAACTCAGCGACCAGCTTCGGCAGGAGTACCTCTCCCTTGTCCACATTTCTCAGCAAATGATGCCGCTGGGCAGTGTGGGGTACTATGTTGAGGGATATTTGGACACCAGCGAGAGGTATGACAGAATCGTCCACTCCAAGCTGGTGTCTGAAACTCTGAATCTGACCACCTTCTCCAATCCTCAGGTGGAGCTGGTGATGTATTATTCCGTGGAGGGTTCCGATTACCGGGTGCTGTTTTCCAATAACTCGGCCAAGGAAAGCTTTGACGCGGCAAATTTTTCTATTCTGTCTCAAACCGCAGATATCAAGTACCAGGCCCTGCATGTGGCCGAGAGTCGCTTCAGCAACGCCAACGTGGTTTCTTTGACCCGCAGGGTCGTGTTCAGCGATGATGTGGAGCGGTATATTTATGTAGAGACTCGCTCCTCCGTGCCCCGTTCCGTTCAGGAAATGTCCCGGTTGCAGGGGATTCCATACGGCTTGCTCCAGCTTGACAGGGACGGTATCGTTCGCTACAGCACCATGGAGGAGTACCCGGTAGGCATGGCACTTAACTTGACCGGCGCGGCAAAAACCCAAAATACCGGCCGCATCGGCAACCATACATG
Organism: Ruminococcaceae bacterium OttesenSCG-928-L11; assembly: GCA_030265885.1. GTDB lineage: Bacteria > Bacillota > Clostridia > Oscillospirales > Ruminococcaceae > WRAV01. Next base: position 2,168 of record JAJDGX010000031.1, read on the forward strand.
GGCCCGGGCCACCAGCAGCTTCGGCTTTACCAATGTTTTGCTGATTCCCACCTCCGGCCGTTACCGGCAAATGGAGGAATGGCTGCTGGAAATCAGCCTTGTTGCCATTATATCGGCGGCATTGATAGCCTTTCTCTCCTTTTTCCTCCGAGGGCAGGTTTATCGGCCCCTGAAGGTGCTGAGCCAGGAAATGACCCGCTTTGGCAGCGGCGAAATGGATGTACAGGAGTTTCAATTCGGTATTCAGGAATACAACGCCCTCTTTGCGCAGTTCAATATGCTAAAGGGGCAAATAGGCAGCCTCATGGACGATATTTACCGGGGGGAACAGGAAAAGCGCCAGCTGGAGCTGGACAAACTCTATTTTCAGATCAACCCCCATTTTATTATGAATGCGCTTAACTCGGCTCATTGGCAGGCGCATATGCACGCTCAAAAGGAGATTGCCGAATATCTGTCCCGGCTAAACTACCTGTTGGGGTACACCCTTGGAAAGGTCAGCGTCAACACCACGATCCGCTCAGAAATACAGGTGCTGATGGCCTATCTGGAGTTGCAGCAATCCCGCCACGATTTTCAGGTTTGGAGCGATGTGGAGGATGGCCTGTATCTGGAACGCCCCTGTGCCAGACTGATTTTACAGCCCATTGCGGAAAACGCCGTGTGCCACTGCATCGACGACTTCGGCAACCTGTGGATTGAGGTGCGGGAGGTGGAGGGCCGGGCGGTCAAGGTGGTGCTGCGGGACGATGGCGCAGGCTTTGACCCGGCGGAGCTTTCCTTCCGGGAGCCGCCGGAAATCGGCACTGAACGAGAAACCCACAAGGGCATCGGTCTGCGCTATGTGTGGCTGAGCCTGGAGGCCTTCTATGGCGGCGCCGCCACCATGGAGGTGGAAAGCGCTCCCGGTCAGGGTACCACCATCACGCTGGCGCTGCCTCATCCGCTGGGTTAGCCTTCGGGGGAAGGGACTGCGGCACACAATCGGAACACGCGAAACTCCACTGCGAAAGGACAGATTGGATGATACGGGTATTGATCGTGGACGACGACAAGCTGGCCCGGAAGGGGTTAATCTCCATTGTGCCCTGGGCCGATTGCGGTATGGAGGTAGTCGGAGAAGCCGCCAACGGGGCAAAGGCTTTGGATTTTCTGGAGGCAAACCCCGTGGAGCTGGCCGTCGTTGATTTGACCATGCCTGTCATGACGGGACTTGAATTCATTGAAGCCAGCCGCGAGCGTTGGCCGGAACTGCAGTATGTCGTGCTCAGCTTCCACGAGGATTTCCAGAATGTGCAGTCGGCGCTGCGGCTGGGCACCTTGGACTATATCTCCAAAATGCGGCTGGAGCAAAGCGACTGCACAGAGGTGTTTCGGCGGGTCGGCAAGCTGCTGCAGAGCAAGGATGCGCCGGAGACTGCCCCCGGTGAAAACGGCACAACTTCGGAGGGGTGGCAGGAAATCAAGCGGGAATGGCTGCATTTTGGCTGGCTGTACAGCGCGGACATTCTGGAATCCCTGCGGACACAGACACTGGCGCTGGCACCCTCTCCCCGGCAGATAGAGCATCTGCTGGTGCGGGTGCACGAAACGGCGGGGGAAGCCTACCAGTGGAGTCAAATTCCCGGCGTACCCGGCATCTCCGGTGTAGAGGAGGGGCTGGGCTGGCTGGAGAAGCTGGGCAAGGCCCTGACAGAGGAGTTGATTGCCAGAGAGGATTCCGGAAACACGGCAGTCTGCCTGCTGCGGGCGGCGGAATATATCCGCGGACACATCGCGGAGCCCCTCTCTATGAAGGCGGTGGCACAGCAGGTGAATTTAAGCCGCAGCTATTTTGCCGCCAGCTTTAAAAAAGCCACCGGCATGACCTTTAACCATTTTCTGCGCATGGAGCGGGTGCGGGCCGCTCGAACACTGCTGGAAAAGGGGACAGTTCCCGTCCACGATGTGGCCCAGCATGTCGGCTATGAGGATGTGAAATATTTCGCACAGGTTTTCACCCAGCAGGTAGGCGTGACTCCCATGGAATATCGCGCAAGGTGTGTCGGCGGGCTTTGATTTATCTGTTCACGATTCTTCGCGGGCAAAAGCAGTGCCTGCTGCTCTCTACCTACAGATCCTGAAAACAATCACAGCATCAGCGAGAGACAATCGTCTGAGAAAAACCGGACGATCGTCTCTCGCTGTCTTTGATCGGCCCCAAAACCGCAGACTATCCTCTGTTTTTCTATATGGGAATCTATGGTATATTGAGTGTGGATTCGGCATTATACACAAAATCGCACGAAAATGGAGGTTTATATCTGATGAAAAAGAATCTAATTCTCCCTCTGATCGCTGCCCTGCTGGTCTCCAGCTTTGCGGGCTGCGGCGGCGGAGGCGCAAGCTCCACCGCGTCCAGCAGCACCCCGGCAGCAACGAGCACCCCGGCGTCCTCAACCGCTGAGGCTTCTTCCCCCGCCGAGGGCGAGGCTTCCGGCGACGACCTTGCATTCCGCAAATTCGACGAGCCGGTTGACGTACATATCGGCATGAAGGTCAGCCCCATCGACACCACCCTCCCCGCCGGGGACAGCGCCGAGGACAACCAGTACACCCGCTATCTCCGCGACAACTACAACATCAACGTCATTGTGGACTGGACAGCTGCCGAAGGCAACGATTACAACCAGAAGGTCTCCCTGGCCATTGCCAGCGACTCTCTTCCCGATGGCCTTGTAGCCGATGACCGCACCTACATGGTCAGTGCAGCCAAATCCGATATGCTTTACGATATTACCGACCTCTTCCAGAAATATGCCTCCTCACAGGTAAAGGGCATTATGGATTCCACCGGAGGCCGCGCCTATGACCACGCCGGCTACAATGGCCGCATGGTGTCGCTGCCCCATGTGTCCGTCACCTCTGACGGCGTGCACAACCTCAATGTCCGCAAGGACTGGCTGGAGCAATACGGCCTCGAAGTCCCCAAGACTGTGGATGATGTGGAAACCATCGCCCGCACCTTTATGAAGGAGAAGCCCGCCGGGGAGAATACCATCGGCATCACCGGCCCCAGCAAGAGCGGCCTCCTTTACAGCAACTTCCTCAACTCCTCCGACATTACCCACAGCTATGACCCCATTTTCCAGGCCTACGATGTTTATCCCGGTTACTGGCTGGACAATGGCGACGGCACTGTCTCCTACGGCTCAATCGACGACAATATGAAGCCCGCCCTGGAGCGTCTGGCTTCCTGGTACGCCGAAGGCCTCATTGACCCTGAAATGGGCACCCGCGACAACTCCACGGAGCCTGTCAACGCCGGTTATGCCGGTATGTGGTGTGGCCCCTGGTGGTCCCTTGGCTATGGCAACGGCGACGCCTTTGTCAACGACCCTACTGCCAACTGGCAGGCGTACCCCATCTTTACCGATGACGGCAAGTGGAATGTCCACATGAAAACCATCGGCAAAACCTTCTGCATGATCAGCAAGAAAACATCCGAGGACACCGCCGCCGCTATTATTATCATGTACAACGCTCTGGTTCGGGACGAGGCTACCTTTGATACTTCTGTAGCCATTGGCTGGTATCCGCTGCGCGTCGTCGCCGCTGCCGCCGATGAGGTGGATTACACTGCAAATGAGCTGGTCAAGGTGCTCAACGGCGAAACCGAGCCCGAGGATTACAACGATCCCCTGTCCATCTACAAGCTGTTGTATCAGGATGTCTCCAAGGTTCGCAATGTGGTTCCCGGCTATGAGCCCGGCCGCGAGCTCAACGTATCCGATTTCAGCATGGACAATCTCGGCGACTTCAAGCGCATGTACGCCCAGCTGATCGGCAGCCGCCCCTATGCCAGCACCACTGTGGATAAGGCTGTCTACAGCGTCACCTACTCCCTGACCGAGACGATGGAGAAGCGCTGGTCCAACCTGAAAAAGATGGAGGACGAGGTCATGCTGAAAATCATCACCGGCCAGTCCGACATCAGCGCCTTCGACGAATTCAAGACCAATTGGCTCTCCCAGGGCGGCCAGGAAATCCTCGACGAGGTTAAGGCCCTTCTGTAACGGTATCTGACCAGCAACACAGGAAGCGGCGGTGTGGAGTCTGGCTCCGCACCGCCCTTTCCCAAAAAATCGCATGTCAGCGCTTTCTTGTTGACGCCGTGTAGAAATGAGGCTACTCCGTGAAAAAAAGGATAAACGTACAGTTTCATTACGGCCTGATGGTGGCGCCGGGGCTGGTGTGGCTGCTTCTGTTCAGCATCATCCCAATGGTTGGCATCGTCATGGCCTTCCAGGATTACAATCCCGGCCGGGGCTATTGGGGATCCGAATGGGTCGGGCTGGAGAATTTCGAGTATCTCTTCTCCATGAGCGACGCTCGTCAGGTCATGATCAACACCCTGATTATCGCCGTCTCCAAAATGGTGCTCAATCTGATTATTCCCCTTGCCTTTGCGCTGCTCCTCAACGAGGTGCGGCTGGTGCGCTACAAAAAGCTGATACAGACCATTGTGTATTTGCCGCATTTTCTTTCCTGGGTTATTCTGGCCAGCATCGTGCTCAGCATATTCGGCTACCGGGGTGTTGTCAACACCATTGGCGGCTGGTTCGGGGCCGAGGGACGTATCTGGATGAACAGCGCCTCCTTCTTCCGCCCCCTTGTGATATGGAGCGATGTCTGGAAGGAGTTCGGCTATAACGCAGTTATCTTCCTTGCCGCCTTGACCGGCATCAACCCCAATCTCTATGAGGCCGCCGCCATCGACGGCGCGGGCCGCTGGAAATCCATCTGGCACATCACCCTGCCGGGACTCATCAGCACTGTGGTGCTGTTGGGTGTTCTGGGGCTGGGCAGTGTCCTCAACGCGGGCTTTGACCAGATCTTCAACCTCTACAACCCCATGGTCTACTCCACCGGCGACATTCTGGATACCTGGGTGTACCGCATGGGTCTCTGGGATTTGCAGTTTTCTCTGGCCACCACAGCGGGCCTGCTGAAATCGGTGGTAAGCTTTGTTTTGATTGTTTCATCGTACATTATGGCCTATAAATTTGCCGACTACAGAGTCTTTTAGGAGGGCTGAAAAATGATACGAAGCAAGTCGTTCAGCTCCAGACTCTTTGACATCGTCAACAATGTGGTCATGTTTCTGTTGGCATTCAGCTGCCTGTACCCGCTGTGGTATGCCTTTTGCCTGTCCATTTCCGACAAATCGGCGGCAAACTCCGGCATTGTCACCTTCTACCCCGTCGGCTTCAGCCTGGCATCCTACAAGGAAATTATGGGCGACATCAAGTTTTTCAACTCCTTTTGGATTTCCATCCAGCGGACGGTGCTGGGTACGGTTATCACCCTGCTGGTGCTGATTATGATGGCATACCCTCTGGCAAAATCCAAGCTGGAATTCAAGCCCCGCAACATCATCATGTGGATCATCCTCTTCTGCATGGTGTTCAATGGCGGCCAGATTCCATGGTATATCACTGTGAAAAACTATGGCCTCATCGACTCCATCTGGGGGCTTGTTCTCTCCGGCAGTCTCCCCGTCTTTAACCTGATTCTCATGATGAACTTCTTCCGCAGCCTGCCCAAGGATCTGGAGGAGGCAGCCGTGGTGGATGGCGCCGGGCCATGGCGGATTCTCTTTGGCATTGTGGTGCCCTGCTCTGTGCCGGTGCTGGCTACCATCGTCCTGTTCACCGGCGTGTATCACTGGAATGAGTTTTTCCAGGGGCTGGTTCTCACCACCGGAGACGCCCACTATCCTCTCCAAACCTACATCAAGCAGATGGTGGTCAACATCCAGACGACCAACCTGACCAAGGATCAGATCATGCAGATGGATAAGCTGTCCAACAAGTCTCTGGATGCAGCCAAAATCTTCATCGCCATGATTCCCATGCTGGTGGTGTACCCCTTCCTCCAGCGCTATTTCGTCAGCGGAATTATGCTGGGTGCGGTAAAGGAATAGGCGCGGAAGCGCTTCCCGCATCCCGCTGAAGGACATTCAACCGATATTTTTGAAAGAAGGGAATACATTGAAATTTACAGACGGCCACTGGCTCAAACAACCGGGCGTCAGCATTGCCAGCCCCGCCGAGGTGCGCAGCTATGAAGTACACGATGCCTCTGTAGTCCTGTATGCGCCTCCCATGAAGATAGTGCAGCGGGGCATGACACTGGGCGGCCCACTGTTTACAATCACTCTGTCCTCTCCGCAGCCGGGCATTCTGGCGGTGGATTACACCCACTTTCTCGCCGCCAAAAAGGAACCCCGTTTCCCTCTCAAGAACGCAAACTGCCCCCTGACCGTCAAGGAAGAGGGCAATCTCCTCACAGTTTCCAGCGGCGCCATGTCCGCGGAAATTATCCTTGACAACTTCCACATCACCTACAAATACAATGGCCGTGTCCTCACAGCCACCGGCAGCAAAAAAGAGGGCTATGCCGCTAACGCCGACCGGGGTGTCGGCTACGCGACTACACCGGAAGGCCCCCACATGCTGGAGCAGCTCCATCTTGCCGTGGGCGAGAAAATCTACGGCATGGGCGAGCGCTTTACCTCACTGGTGAAAAACGGCCAGTCTGTGGATATCTGGAACCGGGACGGCGGCACCATGACCGACCAGTCCTACAAAAACGTCCCCTTTTTCCTGTCCAGTCAGGATTACGGCGTGCTGGTAGACCATGCCGGTATGGTTTCCTTTGAGGTTGCCACCGAGGTGGTCTCCCGGATTCAGCTCTCCATTCCCGGTGAAACACTGCGCTACTGCATCATCGGCGGAGACAGCCGCAAGGAGGTGCTGCGCGCCTACACCAACCTGACCGGCCGGCCGGCGTTGCCGCCCGCGTGGAGTTTTGGGCTGTGGCTGACCACCTCCTTTACCACCGATTACAACGAGGAGACGGTCACCAGCTTTGTGGACGGTATGGCAGAGCGGAATATACCGCTCCATGTATTCCATTACGACTGCTTCTGGATGAAGGAGTATGAATGGTGCAACTTCACCTGGGATGAGGATATGTTCCCGGATGTAGAGGGGATGCTCAACCGCCTCAAATCCAAGGGACTGAAAATCTGCGTCTGGATCAATTCCTACATCGGGCAGAAATCTCCCCTGTTCAAGGAGGCAGCTGCGGCAGGGTATCTAATCAAACGGCCCGACGGCAGCCCATGGCAGTGGGATAAATGGCAGCCCGGCATGGGTATTGTCGACTTCAGCAATCCCGACGCCTGCAAATGGTATCAGGAGAAGCTGCGGGTTCTGCTGCGGCAGGGCGTAGACTGCTTCAAGACCGACTTCGGCGAGAGGATCCCCACCGATGTGACCTATTTTGACGGCTCGGATCCGGTGGATATGCACAACTTCCACACCTATCAGTTCAACAAAACCGTCTTTGATCTGCTGGTGGAGGAGCGCGGCGAAGGCGAGGCCTGCCTCTTTGCACGCAGTGCAACGGCCGGCAGTCAGGCCTTCCCGGTACATTGGGGCGGCGACTGCGACTCTACTTATGTCTCCATGGCGGAGAGCCTCCGGGGCGGCCTGAGCCTGACCCTGTCCGGCTTTGGCTTCTGGAGCCACGACATCAGCGGCTTTGAGAGCACTGCAACTCCCGATGTTTACAAGCGCTGGACAGCCTTTGGCCTTTTGTCCACCCACAGCCGCCTCCATGGCAGCGGCTCTTATCGGGTGCCGTGGCTCTTTGACGAGGAAGCAGTGGATGTGTTGCGGTACTTCGTTAACCTGAAATGCCGACTGATGCCTTATCTGTTCTCCACAGCTGTGGAAACCCACACGACCGGTGTTCCCTCCATGCGGGCTATGCTGCTGGAGTTTGAAAAGGATCCCGCCTGCCTGGATGTGGAAACCCAGTACATGCTGGGCAGTCGCCTGCTGGTGGCACCCATCTTCCGGGAGGACGGCGTCGCCACCTACTACCTGCCCAAGGGCACCTGGACACATCTGCTTTCCGGCGAAACGGTCGAGGGAGACGGTTGGCGGGAGGAGACCTACGACTATTTCAGCCTGCCGCTGTTTGTCCGGGAGAACACCCTGCTTCCCATGGGCAAAAGTGAGACCGAGGCCGACTACGACTACGCCGATGGTCTGGAGCTGCGGCTCTATGCCCTCAAGGATGGCGGTACGGCGGAGACCACCGTCAACGACAGCAAGGGCGGCGAACTGTTCCATGCCAAGGCTGTCCGCAGGGGAGGCGATGTCACAATCACCCTGACCGGTTCTGCGAAGCCCTCTCTGCTGCTGTGGGGTATCGATGCAGTCTCCGGTCTCAACGGCGCGACCTCCGAGAAAACCGAAAACGGTACATTGCTGACCAATCTGAAGGAATCGGTAAGCTTCTCCCTGTAAGACCATCTGTCGAAAAAAATAGAGTTATATCGCAATCCCAGTTTAAAACCGCCCTTGTTTTAAACTGGGATTATCCAATGCCAATCCGCTTATTCTTATTGTCTGTGTCTCGGTGGGAGCCCCCTCCCCTTTTCATTGCCTTTCACTGCCCCCCCGCAAGAAAAAAACCAAAGAAAATCGAGACGCAACTTATTGTTCCCATTTTTAAGGTTTGCAGGGTTCCCAAGTAGTGAGAAACGGAGCATTCCCCTATTTTCACAGGTAATGCTCCGTTCAGCCACTGCATCGATTCCAGATCAGTTTACTTCCTCGCCCAGCATTATTTTCGGCATAGTGATAAGACAGCGCGTCCATCGCTTATAGAATTGTTCAATGCCTAACTTCGACACCCGTGCATGGGTCGCTTTATCCTGCAACGTCCAATGCAAAATGTAGGTAACCTTCCCCACATACCGGGTAAGCGCAACGGGCTCTTCCCCGTTTTTTACTGCATTGAAATCTTTTTGACGGTGAGTCCTTTTTACGTAGACAACGTCAATGACGCCATCCTGCTCTTTGTAAAAGGCAGCTACTTCCCGCATGAGCTGTTCTATTTCCTCTTGTTTTTCTATCTTTGCTTCATAGATGCAAATTTCATGGAACATACCTACATCCCCCGTTCGCATTCTATCCCTTTCCTGACAAGGCTATTATAACGCATTCGCATCAAAAACACCACCGACGGCATCACAGGATACGCAAGGCGGCGCTGGCAATAAAACCAGTGCCGCCTTCAATTTACCACATAATGGGATGCAGTTATTTAAAGCTTGGATTCCTGCTCAATTCGATCCGCTAAATCGTTCAGGTAAAGCCAGCGCTCCGTCTGTTCCTCCAGTTGCTGGTGAATTTCGTCCTGTAGCACAAGCAAGCGCTGCAGCTCTTCAAAGTCGGATGCGGCTTCTGCAATTGCTTTCTCTACCTCGGCTCTTTTCTGCTCCAGCCCTGCAATCACATCGTCAATTTCCTCATATTCCCGCTGCTCCTTAAAGGTGAACCGGGCTTTTGCCTGTAAGGAGGATGAGCGCTCTCTTTTGGCCTTCGGCTTGTCGCGTTCCGGCTCCGCTTTGTCCGACCGCTGGGATGATGCGTCAGGCTCCCGCTGGTTCAGGTACTCGGAATACCCGCCCAGATATTTACGGATTTGTCCATCGCCCTGGAATTCCAGAATATGATCGGTGGTTTTGTCCAGAAAGTAGCGGTCGTGAGAAACAAGGACAACCGCGCCGGAAAAGCCCTCGATATATTCCTCCAGCACCATCGAGGTGTCAATGTCCAAATCGTTGGTCGGCTCATCCAGCAAAAGAATATTCGGTGCCGTCATCAGGACACTGAGCAGATAGAGTCTGCGACGCTCCCCGCCGGATAGCCGCGAGATGGTGTTCCACTGCAGATCAGCCGGGAATAAGAACTGCTCCAGCATTTGAGAAGCCGTTACTGTACCGTCCACCGTTTGCACCGTCTCTCCGAAGCTTTTCACAAAATCAATCACCCGCATACCGGGATCCATCTCTGCGCAGTCCTGGGCGAAGTACCCGATTTGCACGGTATCGCCCACAATCACCTCGCCGCTGTCCGGCTGGTGTTGCCCCGCAATCAGCTTAAGCAAGGTCGACTTACCGCAGCCGTTGGGGCCGACTATGCCAATACGGGCGTCCCGCGCAATCATCTGGTCAAAGTCTTGGATCAAAACGCGATCGCCATACCCCTTTGTGACCCCATGCAGTTCGATGGTTTTCTTACCAAGCCGGGTGGAGACGGATTGCAGTTCCAGCTTGCGCGCTGCTTCCTGCCCCGTCTGTGCTTCCAGTGCCTCAAACCGCTCAATGCGTGAGCGGCTTTTGGTGCCTCGGGCTTTGGGGCCCTGCTGCATCCAAGCCAGTTCCTTGCGCAGCAGGCTCTGGCGCTTGCGCTGGGTCCCCGCTTCCATCTCTTCCTGCTGGGCGCGCAGTTCCAGGTAGCTTGCATAATTGCAGTTGTACAGATGCAGCCCGGCCCCACGCACCTCGGCAATCCGCGAAACAATCCGGTCGAGAAAATAGCGGTCATGGGTGACCATCAGCAGTGCACCCTTATAGCGGATGAGCCAGTTTTCCAGCCAGCGGATCATCTCGTCATCCAGATGGTTGGTGGGCTCGTCCAGTATCAGAATTTCACAGCGAGACAGCAGTACACCGGCCAGCGCCACACGCTTTTTCTGCCCGCCGGAAAGGGTGCCCACCAGCGCTTCTGTGTCAGAAATCCCCAGGCGACTCAGCATTTGTTTGGCTTCATACTCCTCCGCCCGTTCACCGGATAAAACGGTATCCGCAAGCACCTGCTCCAACACAGTATGGGAATCGGTGACGGGTGGAATTTGGGGCAGATAGCCGATGCGGATGCTGCCATGTACCGTGACGGTTCCGCCGTCGGGCAACTCTTTTCCCGCCATCAGCTTCAGAAGGGTGGATTTTCCGGCACCATTGCGACCGATCACCCCGATTTTTTCTCCTTCGCTGATATACAGGGAGCAATGATTCAAAAGCGGCGTTTCGCCATATTGTTTAAACAGGTTCTCTCCGGCTACAAGCATGGTATTCTCCTCTTGATTTGCAAACTCCCTTTATTCTATCACAAATTGAAAGAGGACGCGAGGAGATAGGCAACGTAAAATCACCACATCGATTTATAGAACCGCCTGGTGACACGCACTTTACCTGCCTGCCGATGTGTCAGCCCAACTCTGTGCGGGCTGCTGTGAAAAATATCTCTGTTCATTTCTGCCTTTATCTGAGCGGCGCATTGTTTTGCTTTTATGGATTGGACGAGATGTCTGGATTATTTGCTGTGACGATTGGGTGCCTTGCATTTCATTGCATATTTCAAGAGCCTGAAGTATAATGATCGGAGCCTATCGGTAACTGAGACGCTGAACAAACTGCAATCAACGCCGAATATATGCATATTGACAGGAGGCAGCAAACATGGATAAAAACCAGCCATCTCAAATGGATTTACTGATTGAATCGCACCTTGGGCTACACCGACAAGGGCCGGGCAGCACAGAGATGACCCTCAGGGCGCTGAACTTTGTGGAACTCCCGAACGATGCACACATCGCCGATTTGGGCTGTGGCACAGGCGGGCAAACCATGGCTCTGGCGCAGAACACAGCCGCCGGCATCACCGGCGTCGATTTCATTCCGGCCTTCATCGAGGTGTTCAACGACAATGCCAGGCAATTGTCTCTCCATGAGCGGGTACGGGGCATCGTTGGCTCAATTGATGCGCTCGCCTTTGAAAAGGAATCCCTTGACCTTATTTGGTCGGAGGGCGTGATTGACAGCCTCGGCTTTGAAAAAATGCTCGCCTACTGGAACGGATTTCTCAAAAAAGACGGCTATGTCGCGGTAACCTGCCCCTCATGGCTTTCCGATGAGCGTCCGGATGAAGTCCAGAAGTTCTGGTCTGACGCAGGTAGTGGAATGGATTCCATCGAAAGCAACATTGTAACGCTGCGAGGATGCGGCTACCAGTTCATCGCAGCCTTTGTGTTGCCGGAAAAATGCTGGACGGAAAACTATTACAATCCACGTAAGGCGGCGGAAAAGCAGCTTTGGGAGAAATATCCGGGAAGCGAAGCTGTTCAGGAATATGTGCGCAGCATGGCCTACGAAGTGGATCTATACGAAAGGTTCAAGCCGCATTATGGGTATGTGTTCTATATTGGCAGGAAACTGTGAGGTCGAATATTCGATGAATCAAGAAAAAATCATTTCGAATTACGAGAGCTTCGACGAGGACAAAAGGGCCTATGGATCAAGAGCCGAGCAAATTGAGTTTATCTACACCAAAAAGCTGCTCGACGAGTTTATTTCCCCTTCCATGTCGGTCATCGAGGTGGGCTGTGGCACCGGCTATTATGGCTTTTATTTATCGGATAAATGCCGCCAGTATCACGGGGTCGACCTAACACCGAAGCACATTGCGCAATTCCAAGCCGGAATCGATGCAAAGGAATTGTCAAATGTAAAGGCTTCCGTTGGCGACGCGACCAATCTTTCTGAACTTGCCGACAGCGTGTATGATGCAGTTCTGGTATTCGGGCCGATGTATCATCTTCCGAAAGAGGAGCGAGCAAAGGTTATCCGGGAGGGTGTGCGCATCTGCAAGAGCGGCGGCATCGTCATGTTCGCGTACATCAACAAAATCGGCGCCTATTTGAGAGGCTGCATCGACAGGTTGCTCAAAGATCGTTATCCCAACAAGCGGGCTAATGAACTGGTGCTGCACCAAGGCGTCGATGATGTCATGCCCGATGTGTTTTTCTTCACCATGCCGGAGGAAATCGAAGCGGACGCGGCGGCAGCCGGACTAAGCATAATCCGAAACGCCGGGGTGGATTTCACCTTTAACGCCAGCGATATCAACACCATGGACGACGATAAATACGCCGCATGGAAAGAGATTATGGATACCATGTTTCACAGCGAATCCTGTACTGGTGTCAGCAATCACGCTGTTTTGGTTTGCAGAAAACCGTAAGTGAATCGTCAGTGTTGATCATTTGTCAAGTGCCAGATTCTTGCGTTCGATCCATGATTGAGCAAGCACCCATTTCTCATCAGAACAATGGCGCAGAACTCTATATGCAAAGCGAAATTGTAAGCTGGAAGGTTTGCCCTACCTGCTGAACCTGCATGGTGCCTTTGTTGCGCTCCACAATATTTCGGATGCCGCGCAGACCGAACCCATGGTTTGCGCTGTCTTTTTTTGTGGTGGCAATCACGCCATCCCTTTTGTTCAGTTTTCCCGCCATCGTATTTTCGACGCGGCACATAAACATCCCCTCGATGGTATTGGCGTGCAATACAATCGTCCGCTGCTCCTCCGGCAGTTTTAGGACTGCTTCAATCGCGTTATCCAGGCTGTTTGCAAACAGGGCACACAAGTCTATTTCCGAAATGGGAATATCTCGTGGGATGTTGAGGCTAAAATCCGTTTGGATATGACCCGATTCCAGCGCATGCAGCTTGGAGGAAACGACGGAGTTGACCACTTCATTCTCGCAATAACGGCGCGGAGCGGCCATTGCAGGCGAAGCGACAAGGCTGTCCAGATAGGCGCGCATCCCCGCGTCGTCCAGCCCGGACATCGCCGTCAGGTGGTTTGCCATATCGTGCCGCAGCTGGCGAACCTGCCCCTGCCATCCCTCCACTTCCGCGTAGTATTGGTTGCGCATTTGGGCCAGGGCCTGCTCCTGTTCCAGCCTTTCATGGCGGGCCAATATGATGATTGCCGTCGCAAGGCCAATCGAGGATAGGGCAGCCAATGCCAAAATCACCATAATGACCGGTTCGTTTGGTATAATCAGCGTATCCAAATGGGGGTCAGGATTGACATGTTCCCGCCCCAGCACAGTCAGCCCAACAATGCTGAAAACAGAGCCCACCGGCATCACCGCCAGCAAAACAAGCAACCGCAGCAACCGGATGGATTCAATGACCGGCGCTTTATCCTGAGGAAATGCTTTGTGCAAAACAAGCCAGAATACAAGCCAAAGCGCCAGATTAATCTGTGGCAAAAACCACCCGACCGGCGGAGGTGTGTTCGACAAAAATGCGTCAGCGGCAATGGCAATGGAAAACAAGATAAGGCCAATGCTGAAACGGCCAATCAGGCGCCCGCCACACAGCAGGCATACTCCACCCATATAAATGATGCCCATGACAATCATCGTCTCAGGCTCGCCAATATACACGGTAGAACCTATCGTGATGATATGGATGATATAAAAAAGAATTTGACGAACTGCTCCCGGCTTCACTGCCAAAAATCGCTTTGCCACCAAAAAGGCAAACCATGCACTGGCAAACTTAAACGGGATAAACGAGAACTGCAAAAATGCATCCATCAGACATTCCCCTTTTGCAGCAAGGCATTGGTGATTTCCATCAGGGCATTGTGGCGGTGTGCCCGGCTGATGGGAAGTCTCGCACCACCAACCACAACATTGCCCCCCTCCAAAGCAGTAACAGCCGCCCCGCGCACAAGATACCACTGGTGGATGCGGACGAAGCCTGTCCCAACTTCGCTTGCTACAGCATCCAGCTTGCCATAAAAGGGATATTCCTTTTGCTCGGCCACAAGAACAACCTGCCTGCGGTCGCTGTAAAAATACATTATCTTATTCAGGGGGATTTTGTACTTTCCCTCCGAGTTGCTCAACGAAAAGGACTGAAAGGATTGCTTTTGCAGCACCCCCAAGGCGTTCATCATAACATCTTCCAGCTTTTGCAGGTCGATGGGCTTCACGACATAGCCCAGCGCGCCCACGAAATATCCGTCAAACACAAAGTCGGCGAAGCCCGTCACGAAGATCAGAATCAGCTTATCGTCGGCCGCGCGCACCCGCTTCGCCGTTTCAACGCCATTGATGCCGCCCATTTCGATGTCTAAGAAAAGCACATCCAACTCTCCGGGATGGCTTTCCAGCCACTTGAGCAGACCCTCCCCCGAAGAAAAATCAAAGAACACACAGTCCTGATTCCCCTTTTTCAGGATTCGTTCCACGGCGCCGGACAGTTTTTGTCTGGCGCCGATTTCATCGTCGCAAATACCAATTTGAAACATAGTTCCACCTGCCAAACTTTACATTTCAGAGCACTGGCTGTGACATTTTTTT
The DNA here is from genome assembly GCA_030265885.1 of Ruminococcaceae bacterium OttesenSCG-928-L11. GTDB lineage: Bacteria > Bacillota > Clostridia > Oscillospirales > Ruminococcaceae > WRAV01. Next base: position 17,234 of record JAJDGX010000031.1, read on the forward strand.
CAAAAAATTGCAAATCTTTACAAATGATGTGTCCAATTATAGCATGCCCGTTTGCGTACCTGCAAGGGGGCTGGTATTGTGAATACAGAATCACACAGGCGTAGCAAAAAACAGGAGGGTTTCTCATGCTGTCAGTACAAAATCTGCACAAGTCCTATCAGGTGGGCAATGCAACGTATGAAGTCTTGAAGGGCGTTTCCTTTGAAATTGAGCAGGGCGAGTTCGTGGCTGTCATGGGGCCATCCGGCTCCGGCAAGACCACCATGCTCAACTGCATCTCCTGCTACATCCCCTTTGAGCAGGGCAATATCTCCCTTGGGGATATCCGGCTGGCATCCCTGGACGAGAACACGCTGGCCGATGTGCGCAACCAGAAGCTGGGCTTCGTCTTTCAGGACTTCATGCTGCTGGATGGCTTGACCGTGCGGGAGAACATCATGCTGCCCCGCATCATATCCGGCAAGTCCATCCGTGGCATGGAGGAAGCTGCCGACAACCTGTGCGCCATTTTGGGCATTTCCCATATCCGGGGCAAATACCCCGCCGAGGTTTCCGGCGGCGAGCGGCAGCGCACAGCGGTGGCACGGGCGCTGGTCAATAACCCGCTGCTCATTTTGGCGGATGAGCCCACCGGCAATCTGGATTCCAAGTCCTCCGCTGCCGTGATCCGTTCGTTCAAGCAGGCCCAGCAATCCCTTGGGGCCACCATCTTTATGGTGACCCACGACAGCTTCGCGGCCTCCCACTGCGACCGGGTGATCATCATGAAGGACGGCGTCGTCCATTCCACCCTGCAAAACCCCGGTGTTCCCAGCCAGTTCCAGGATGCGCTGCTGGCGGCTCTCAAAAATGCAATGAATGAGGGGGAAGCCGCATGAAGTCGATCAGCCAGGTGTATGGCACTTTGCGAAAAAAGAACATCGGCAACTATGGCCTGCTGATGATTTGCATCTTCATTTCCGTTCTGCTGATCACCGTGTTCTCGGTGGTGATGAACAGCGGCACCGTGCAAACCATGCTGCCGGAGGGCGGCGATTCCCGCAAGCAGATGAACATGATTTTCGTGTTGGCCATCTGTGGCTGCGCTGTTTTCACCATGTATGCGTCCTCGTTGTTTTTCCGGGCCAAGAGCCGCGAGGTTGGCATCTTCATGGCTTTGGGCGTACGCAAGAGCCTGCTGTCCCGGCTGCTGTTTGGCGACTTGCTGGTGGTATCGGTGCTTAGTTCCGCCGCAGGGATCCTGTTGGGCGCGCCCCTTGCCGCTGGTATCTGGCAGCTGTTCCGACTACTGCTAGTGGACAGCGCCGATATGGTTTTTTCCCTTCGGGCTGTTGGGTTTCTCTGGCCGCTGGTATTTGTCCTCTTTACGCTGGGGATGCTGTTCTATATGGGTTGGCGCTTTATTCGCCGCAGCAATATCTTGGATGTGGTCAACGAGCAGCGCAAGACCGAGCCCATCCGAGAAGTGAAAAAGTGGTATGGCATTGCGGGCGCCGCTCTTATGGTGCTGGGCATTGTCGGTGCCATCGCCATCCCCAATATCGCTGTCAGCCTTGGCTACACGCCGCCCTTTTGGGCAAACCTGCTGTATCTGCTGGTGGCGGCGGGCCTGTATATGCTGCTGATCTTCGTAGTGGTGCGGGGCTTCGGCGGCAAAAAAAGCTACTACAAGCACATCATCACCCGCAGCATGATGAAGTTCCAGGGGCGTCAAACGGTGCTCAATATGTGCGTCATTGCGGTGCTGGTGATGGCGGCGCTCTTTGCCATGTTCTACACACCGCTGGTGGCAGCCCCCGCCCTGATAAGTTATGCCGAGCGACCCATTGACTATGCGTTCCACCACCGTGTTGATGAGCAGGGCATCCCCAGCCAGACCGAGATCGAGAAGATGGCCACCGAAGAAGGCGTGGCCATGCACGGCTATGTGGAAATAGAGCTTGTCAATCTGGCGACGGACGGCTACTTGCGCGAATGGCTGGACAACGGGCGCTTTGGCAATGAGTATCACGAGTTCTTTGCCGAGGAGAGCTTTTTATCCGAAAGTGCTTTCCGCACCATATCCGGCATGAATGTGGATGTGCCTGCCGGCGGGTACTCCTTCATCACCACCAGCGAATACAGCCAGTCCCCCTATGATTACTTTGAGGACATGACCCTCTTTACCAACCCCGATACCATGCAAACCCTGCGTGTGAATTTTGATGGCTTTATGCATTTTGATATGCTGCACGGCACTATTGTGCTGGACGATGCCGATTACGCCGCCATCACCGAAGGCCTGGGCGACGGCTGGCGGGAAAAGTGGGTGCAGTTCAATGTGGACAACGTGGCCGACACCTACACTTTTGCCACCCGCCTGAAAAACGCCATCATTGACGGCAGCTCGGACGCTTCGGCGGTGTATGAAAACTACGATTATGTGGAGCGCATCAACGCCCATGCGCTGGGCCAGGAGTATCACGGCGACACAGAGCCGGATTTGCAGGTGGACTTTGCCGCCCGGGAATCCTCGCACTTCTACCAGCATTGGCGCTATATCCCCCTGTTTCGGGTGCTGGATCAGAACGATTTCGTGCGGAATGTGTCGGTGTTTTTAATGCTGTTCGTGTTCATGGCCATCATCTGCATGGCGGCGGTGATTGTCATTGCCTATACCCGCTGCCTGACCATCGCCATCACCAACTGGCAGGTGTATGATGACCTGCGGCATTTGGGGGCCAAGCGGGACTACTTGCGCCGCTCGGTAAAGGAGCAGCTTTCCAAGGTGTTCTTTGTGCCCACCGCCGTTGGCGCAATCGGCATCTATGGGTTCTTTGCGCTGATTCTGTTTTCCAACTCCGGCGGGATTGAGCGCGGCGAGTTTTGGGCGCTTGTGGTCAACGCGGGGCTTACGCTGCTGATGTGCCTGGTGCTCTGGCTTGTGTACCGTATCACGCTGCGCAAGGTAGGCCGGATGGTGGGTGTGTAGATTGTCGATGGGGCGTGCGCCGCGCTCGCCCCATCAATCATATGCCTGGCTCAAACATGCAATAAAAAGCGCCCACAACCGAAAGCTGTAGGCACTGATTTGTCTATTCTGCCCAAAGGCGATTTTAGATACGAGTATTATGTAACATACCACATCGGAAAGGTTAAGTCTACTCTTTTTTTATTTTTCTGCTACAATTTTGGTAACGGCAAAACAGCATAACAGAATTGTTCCGGCAGGCCATTCTGCCGGGGCCTGGTTTTCTATTGCCAAAAAGGAGGTTCACCCCATGCAGAATGATGAAAACAGAGTGACCGGCAGCATTCCCTTTCCCGATGAAATTGCCCATTTAGATGAAATAAATGAGATGCTGGATGACGCATTGTCTGATGCGCAAACGAATGTGGAACGGATCGACAAAGAGTATATGGATATGAAGCGGTATATGGCCGATTACCGCGGCGAGATTGACCCTCATGAGATGTTCCAAAACCAGCTGGGCCTGCGGCAAATCGACCATACGGGTGCCTTTGCGGTTACCGCGCGGGACAAGATTGCAAAGCTAAAGGAATCGCCATACTTTGCCCGGATTGATTTTCGCACCGATCCGTCTGATGACGCGGAACCATTCTACATTGGGCGGTTCGCCTTCCACCACGATAACAGGCTGCTTATCTCCGACTGGCGCTCACCCCTTGCCGGCATGTTCTACGATCATGAGGTCGGCCCGGCCGCGTATGCCGCCCCGGTGGGCGAGATTTGCGGGGAACTGACCCGCAAGCGGCAGTTCAAGATTAAAAACGGCGTGATGGAATACGCTTTGGAAAGTACCGTCAACATACAGGATGATGTCTTGCAGCAGGAACTTTCCCAAACCTCTGATGAAAAAATGAAATCCATCATCGCCACCATCCAAAGAGAGCAAAACCAGATTATCCGTGACGAAAAAACGGGCACGCTGATTATTCAAGGGGTAGCCGGTTCGGGAAAAACCTCCATCGCCCTGCATCGCATCGCTTTTCTGCTCTATCGCTTTAAGGGCAGATTATCAGCAAACAATGTAACGATTCTTTCCCCGAATAAAGTCTTTGGAGACTATATTTCAAGCGTCCTGCCGGAGCTTGGTGAAGAACCGATTTTTGAGATTGGGTTTGAGGACATCGCGCGAATCCAATTGGAAGGCGTCATCGACTTTGAACCGGATAAAGACCCCTTTGGGGCGACGGATGCCGCTTGGGTGGAGCGAACGCAGTTTAAGGCGTCCCTTGATTTTGTGCGGATGATGGACGATTTCATTGCCCGGATGCCCGAACTTGTCTTTGAGCCGGTGGACTACGGCTCAGGACGCTTTACCGTCATGGCGGATAATCTGCGCACACGCTTTGCGGCCTATTGGAAATACCCGGTAAAACGGCGGTTGCAGATGATGGCCGATGAGATTTACGACCGGTTTGACACCGACAATTTTATGGAGGATGACATCCCCCAAAGCAGAACCATCCTAAAGGCGCTTAAAGCCATGCTAACGATAAAGAATACCCTTGCGCTCTACAAAGCCTTCTATCAGGAGCTTGGGCGGCCGGAGCTGTTCGTCATGGCCCAGAAAAAGACACTGGAATGGAGCGATGTGTTCCCGTTTCTCTATCTTCACGCCGCTTATGAGGGCTTGCAGGAAAGCAGTGTGATCCGCCATCTGGTGGTGGATGAAATGCAGGATTATACCCCCATCCAATTTGCAGTGCTGAACCGCCTGTTCCCGTGCCAGAAAACCATCCTTGGCGATTTCGGCCAGGCCATCAACCCCAACAGCCGCCATACGCTGGATGATTTGATGCAGCTTTACGATGGCGCGCAACTTGTGAAGCTGAATACCAGCTATCGTTCCTCCTATGAGATTATCAGCTTCGCAAAGCAGATACAGAGGAATGATGAACTGGAGGCCATCAAGCGGCACGGCCCCGCTCCCGAAGTGATCGGCTGCGATTCGGAACAGGCAGAAATACAGCTGCTGCAAAGCCTGATCGAGACATACGACCATAGCAAATACAACACATTGGGCATCATTGTAAAAACCAATGCGGCTGCCCGCAAACTCTTTGATTTGCTGCCCCCTATAGAGGACATTCACTTGATCAGCCCTGAGAGCAGAACCTTTGAAGGGGGCATATCCGTCACATCCATCCAAATGGCGAAAGGGCTGGAGTTTGACGAGGCCATTCTCCTGGATGTTGACAGCGAAACCTATCAGTCGGAATATGACCGAAGCCTGCTGTATGTGGCCTGCACCAGGGCCATGCATAAATTGGGTGTGTTGTATGCGGGCAGGATCAGTCCATTGCTTCCCAAATCTAATTCGAATTTCCTCTAAATACCTATTGACTGTCGGCAGCCGTGATGCTAAAATCTAATTAGAGTTTTTTCTAATTAGATTGGAGGGAGTTGCATGGGTTTTCCAGAAACCTTTAAGGCGTTGGCTGACCCTGTACGCAGGGAAATCCTTGTAATGCTGAAAGAAGGGAAACTATCTGCCGGGGATATCGCAAAGCACTTTGACATGACAAGCGCAACCATTTCCTACCACCTGTCTCAGCTGAAAAAAGCGGGGCTGGTCTTTGAAACGAAGTACAAAAACTATGTTTTTTATGAGCTGAACCTGTCCGTATTCGAGGAAATCATGGTTTGGATTTCCCAATTCGGCAATACTGATAAGGGAGGAAATGAAGATGAACAATAAGCGAACCCTATGGATGACATCACTGCTTTGCCTTGTGCCAATGATTTTCTCGGCACTTGTCTATTCGCGCTTGCCTGACCAAATCGCCATTCACTGGAATGCTGCCGGGGAGGCCGACAATTATGTCAGCAAAGCGATTGCGGCCTTTGGATTGCCAATCCTGTTTCTTCTGATCAACTTGTTGCTGACAAAAATGCGCATGCGTGGCGACCCCGAAAACGAAGCACAAACGAGGGCAAAGGCCGGTTGGCAAATCTATGTATGGACGGCTCCGGTGCTGTCGGTGATCCTAGTGCCGGTCACGTTACTCATTGCGATGGGCGCCGAGATTCCGATGGATCTGTTTGCTTCCCTGCTGGTGGGGCTGGTTCTGGTTGTCTGCGGCAACTACCTTCCCAAAAGCCGCAAAAATGGTTTTATGGGCATTAAGCTGCCGTGGACGCTTAGTGATGAAACCAACTGGAATAAGACGCACCGGCTGGCCGGGTACTTGTATATTGCCGGTGGAGTGTTACTCATAATCTGCAACTTTTTGCTGTCGAACACGATTGCCCGGTTATCCGTCACCGGAGTCGTTGTTGTGGCGCTGATTTTGATACCCATACTCTATTCTTATACGCTGTATACACGCGGGAAAGCGAAGTAGACCAAGTCCTTACCGACAGAGCGTGTGGAAGAACTGCATGGGTTGGCTTTGCACAATGGGGCCAGATTCAATTTTGAGGATAACCCCAAAAGCAAAACCAGGCTGGCCTGCCCCGATAACGGGTATGTGACGTTCAGAATAACACTTTTAGATTAGGCTAATCTACTTATCTGATTAGTTTTGGTGATAGAAGGGAATTTAGAATGAGGAAACTTTTATATTGTTTTATTGGCATTGCTCTAATGACTACACTGTTTACAGGTTGTCAAAATGCCTTCCCGCAGGTGGAGAATCCTAATCTCAGCAAAACAGAAAACATCTATGCAATGTCGGTAAAATATACTGCTGAAAATGAAGGGGCGGGATCCTATCTGGAAATAGCACAGCGCAGTGATGCGCTATTTCGGTTGCTTGAAGAAAATACTGATGCTTTCGTTATGGATGCATACAACTATCAAAGCATTGATAATGAAGGCACTATGGTTTATACGCAGAACACCTTGTCGCTCCCTATAGAAATTGACGCCGGTGGTTACTGCATTCGCGTCAGCAAAAATTACTTCAAGTTTAACCCTATCGTAACAGTTAGTGGGGAAACAATTGAGAGCCGGATGATTTCAGAGGATAACACGCTTAACATTTTGGTGCCTGAGAAATACAAGACACATGAAAGCGACATTATTGCAGAGTATTTAGAGCTTTTCTATTTTGAAAAAGTAGAAGTAGACAATATCCATCTGGAGGAAACCCAGCAGCCGCTGTCAGAGATTACTCCGAACGATTTAAGCGTCAATATTATCTATGTGAAAGACGGGCAGGACTATTTTACATATCGAACTGATCTTGCACAGAACACCCAAAATATGATAACTGACCCGATTGTAGTATTGTATACAGGCAATATTCACGTAAGCTATGCTCATAGTCTTATGTCGCAATTTGTTTATTTCTTTTCCGAAGAAACGACATCGGAGGCCGCATATGCATGCATACTCCCGTACATCCAACAGTTAAATGCGGAGGATAGCTTCCAAAAAGTAAGCTTGGTGAAAGAGCTTTTTCTAAATTAGTGTATTGAGCAGCTAAATAAGCATATGCTGACGGAAAGAGGTGTCCCCATGAATACAACATTGTCGATGCTTTTACAGACCAAGTGTTCAAGGGCAATCAAGCCGGGGTATGTCTCCTTGAACACGCTTTATCCATTTTTATCTGTTGCGTGCTGGGAATTGTGGGATTCGCTATTTGTACATATGAGACATATTTCCGAAAAAAGTAGTAAATGGATGCAGACAACAAATCATAAATATATGGCGATTCTCTTTTGAACGAGCAGAACTTCAACGCGGAGGTGAACCCATGAAGAAAATTTTAGTGGTTGAGGATGATATGTTGCTCAACGACACCTTATCCTACAGCTTGAAAAACAGCGGTTATGATGTGGCCTCCGCACTGACGGCTACCGATGCAAGGCAGCTATGTGAAATGAACGTGTACAGTTTAGCCGTGCTGAACATCAACCTGCTCAGATGGGAATGGCTTTGAGTTGTGCCGGGAGATTAAAACCTTTCGGCTGTGAGATTTCTGCGACATTTCAGGTTCAAAATAAGGGTATCAAGCCAAAAGGGAGGTACTTATGTGCATATTGACGACTAAAGATTTGAAGAAATACTACGGCGCGGAACCAAATATTACCCG
>JAJDGX010000032.1 GCA_030265885.1 Ruminococcaceae bacterium OttesenSCG-928-L11
AAACCGGTCAAGATGACGACCGGCTTGGCTGTGCGCGTACCCGAGATTTGCGCCTTTTTTCGGCTCCCTTATCCCGCCCGCTCGTTCATTGCGGCAGAAAGGCCGCAAACCACTCGCTGGCTTTTTAGCCTGGTTATACCGGTTGACCGGCGGGAATTGCGGCTTCGCTCTGACTTCGTCTCCGCGAAGCCCCTCCGTTTTCAGCGTCGGCACCGGGCTATCGTCCGGCGGCAATTCCCGCCTCCATACATACACAAAGCCCCCGTCATCCCATTGCTGGGATGACGGGGGGGTTGCTTTACCGCTGGCTTCGCAGCGTGAGATAGATGACCTGGGGCCGCGCGAACACACGGGGGATTCCCTTGTGGGAGCCTGTGCCATTGCTGACAAACACATCGGGTCCCATGTCCGACTTTGCCCAGCCCGTCCGGAATTTTTGTCCGTATGCCGATACTCTGCGTCCGCCCAAAAACATAAAGGGCGCCCAGGCTCCAAACACGTTGATTTGCCCGCCATGGGTATGTCCGCTGAGCACCAGATCCGCCTTTGCCGCTTCCGGCTCCATAGAAGAGTCGGGATTGTGGCTGAGAAGCAGGATAAAATCATCCTCCCCCGCCCCTCCAAGCGCTCTTCCCACATCAGGATGATCGAATTTCCGATCCTGTATCCCTGCCAGATACAGGCCCTCTCGGATTACCATCCCTTCATTGTCCAACAGATGGGCATGATTGTCCGCCATTGCTTTTTTCAATATGGACAGCCGGTCGTGGTTTCCACACACGCCATAGATGCCGTCCCGTGTCCGCACCTTGCCCAGCACCTCCATAGACGCCGCCGGGGCCCCCTCTTTGTCAGGGAAATCCCCACCCAGCAGCAACAGACCACAGCGGCGGGCAGACACTCGTCTCGCCACCTCCCGCAGCTCCCCCATGGGCAATGCATGGGTATCTGTGATAAAGGCGATGGTATAGCCGTCCAGCGAGGGGCAAATCCGCTTGGAGCAATAATCGATTTCCTTGTACTGGATCCGCCTGTCCAGCGTCAGCATAGACGCCGCGTGAATCCCACCGACAACAAGGCCCGCCTTCACGGCCGACACAAACAATCTTCCGGCGACAGAGCGCCGTTTCTGATGTGATATTGTTTCCTTTCCGGGCATATCGCAAATCCTTTCACTGGGTATGGCAATTCCAACTTTCACACAAATGCAAACGGGAACCGCCGTTGTAATTTCCTATTATACACGATTTTCCCACCAAGAAAAAGGCAAATTCCATTAAAATACTAACCGCACCAAAAGCCAGTGAGCGGTTTGCGGCCTTTCTGCCGCAATGAGCGAGCGGACGGGATTGCCCCGCCCCAAAAGGCCATCCATCTCCGATGCACGCACAGCCAAGCCGGTCGTCATCTTGACCGGCTTGGCGTCCCCCCTTTGCCCAGTGACCGGCTGCCATCCACGAAGTGTGTCAGGGATTTTTAAGGGGGTCACACCCCCTTAAACGGGGTTTGGGGCAGCGCCCCAAAAAAAGCAAAGGGAGCGGTCACCCGCCCCCCCTAACATGCAATGCAAACCTATTTCACCATCGCCCTGCATTTATCAGCGATGTTTTTCGCCGTCAGGCCATATTCCTCAAACAGCAGGCCAGGCGCGCCGGATTTCCCGAACTTATCCTGAATGCCCACCATATCGAACTTGGCGTTGACCTTGCCCATCAGGGCCTCGGCGGTGGCAGCTCCCAGGCCGCCGATGACGGAGTGCTCCTCGGCGGTGACAACCGCGCCGCACTGGGCAGCCATCCGGACGGCGCACTCGGCATCAAAGGGCTTCACGGTGTGGAAGTTTACCACAGCCGCGCTGATGCCCTCTTCCTCCAGAGCCTGGGCCGCTTTCAGCGCCTCGGGAATCATCAGCCCCATAGAGAAGATGGCTACATCCTTGCCATCCTTCATGATATTGGCCTTGCCCGGTACAAAGGGATCGTCGGCCTTGGTGAAGTAATCGCCCACCGGCCGCGCCACCCGTAGGAACACGGGGCCGTCAATGGCGATGGCGGCCATTACGGCCTTCTCCATCTCAAAGGGATCGCAGGGGACAAAAATTGTCATATTGGGCAGCACCCGCATCAGGGCGATGTCCTCGATGGACTGATGGCTGCCGCCGTCCTCGCCGACGCTGAGCCCGGAGTGGGTCAGGCCAAACTTGACATTGGCGTTCACATAGGCGACCGAGTTGCGGATCTGCTCATAGGCGCGGCCTGCGCCAAACAGGGCAAAGGTGCTCACAAAGGGGATGAGCCCGGAATGGGCAAAGCCGGTGGCGGCGCAGACCATATTGGCCTCCGCAATGCCGAAGTTAAAGAACCGGTCGGGGAATTCCTTGCGGAAGATACCGGTCATAGTGGCATTGGACAAGTCTGCGTCCAGCACCACGATTTTATCGTTTGTTTTACCGGCGGCGACAAGGGCTTCACCGTACGCCACCCGCAGGGATTTGCTCTCAGCCATTGACCTGCACCCCCAATTCTTCCATAGCCTTTTTGTAGTCGTCCTCGCCGGGCGCCTTGCCGTGCCAGCCAAAGTTGCCTTCCATAAAGGAGACTCCCTTGCCCTTTACGGTTTCGCAGCAAATAAACTTGGGTTTGCCGGCAACCGGTGTATTCAGCGCCTGAATGATGGCCTGCAAATCGTGGCCGTCCACCTGGAAGCACTCAAAGCCAAAGGCCTTGTACTTGGCCATAATATCGCCCAGCGACATAACATCGTCGTTGGCGCCGTCTATCTGCAGACCGTTGTGATCCAGCAGGACGGTGAAGTTGTCCAGCTTGTAATGAGCAGCCGCCATGGCAGCCTCCCACACCAGACCCTCCTGCAGCTCGCCGTCGCCGAGAACCGCATAAATCTTGTAGGATGCCTTTTTGTACTTCGCCGCCAGCGCCATGCCAACGCCGATGGAAACACCCTGCCCCAGAGAGCCGGTATTGACGTCGACGCCGGGGGTTTTCACCATATCCGGGTGCCCCTGAAGATGGCTGTCGATTTTCCGCAGGCTCCACAGGTCGTCGTGGGGGAAGTATCCCAGATCAGCCAAAACCGCGTACAGAGCCGGGCACGCATGTCCCTTGCTCAGGATAATGCGATCCCGCTCCTCCCATTTCGGATTTTTGGGGTCAATTTTCGCCACATTGTAGTACAGGGACATCAGGATTTCAATGCAGGACATGGAACCGCCCGGATGCCCGGATTTAGACAAATACAGCATCTTAACGATATCGGCGCGAAGCTGGCGGGCCTTTTCGTTTTGCGTTGCGATGTTCATCCTTTCAAAATCTCCTTTGTTGGCTTGAGGGCCTTATTCTTTCGACGTGCATATCATTTTGCCGCGATTTGTTCACACCTTCATATTTTAGCCTTTTCGGCTCCGGTATGTCAATACCCGCAGGCCGATTTTCCGCCGATTCCCGCAATGTTATCTCAAAATGATACATTCCCACAGCGCAAATCCCCGGAAGCGTCACCTTCCGGGGATTTTTACCGATTATTCCACAGTTATTTCGCATTCCGCGTAGATATCCGGGTCAGACTTCAGCGCCGCCCTGATAGTGGCGGTGCCTCGTTTCAGGGCCTTGATATTGCCGGAGCCATCCACACTGACCACGCTGCTGCGGCTGCTGGACCAAACCAGCTGGGCGCTCGAAATGCCCTCGGGATAAAAGAGAACCTCCAGCTTGTCCTCATCGTCCACATACAGCCACAGTTCGTCGCCGTAGTCAAACTCGATGTAGTCCACCTCCAGCTCCTTGACCACCTCCACCGTGCAGGTGGCCTTGAACTTGCCGTCGCTGCTGGTCACGGTGATGGTAGTCTCCCCCCGGTTGACCCCGGTGACAACGCCGCCGGCGTCTACGGTGGCAATCCGTTTGTTGCCCGTGCTCCAGGTCAAGTCCTTGTTGGTGGCGTTGGAAGGGTTGATGGTGGCTTTCAGTTCCGTGTACTTGCCGCCCTTTTCCACATAGATATAATCGCTGTTCAGGGAAACCCCGGTCACCGATACCTTTTTATCCGTAACGCTTACGGTGCAGGACGCATAGAACTCGTCGTCCTCCGTATAGGCAATGATTTTGGCGGTGCCGGTTTTGCGCTTGGCTGTGACAGTCCCGCTGGAGGAGACCGTGGCAACGGCGGTGTTGCTGCTCTCCCATTTCAGCTGGGAGTTGTCCACCCTGCCCTTGTCCGAATCCAGAACCAGCGTCTGTTTGGCCCCTATGTACATGGTGTACAGCGATTCCTCAAAGTAAATCTCATCGATGTTTTTCAGGCTCACCGACCCCGAGCTGTTGCCGTCGTCGGTGTTGACGGTGACGGTGCAGCCCTCCTCGATGTCGGTGCCGTACAGGGTGGCGATGACATTGCACACCCCGGCCCCCACGGCGGTGATTTTGCCGTTGGAGTCCACCTTGGCTATCGCCTCGTCCGACGACCACCAGGTCAGCCGCAGATCCGACGCGCTGGACGGCGTCGCCTTGACGGTCAGCCGCTGGGTTGCGCCGCTTTTCAGTGTGACAGCCCGCTCCGACAGTTCCATGCCGGTTACCTTGGCGTTGTCGGCGCCGCTGCCCGGCTCGTACAGGTCATCGTCGTCATCGCCGGTGTTGTTGCCGGAGTAAGCCAGGCTTCCCTCACCCACCACCTCAATGTCGCAGGTGGCGGTTTTGCCGCCGTCCTCGGCAGTGGCGGTGATTTTCACCTTGCCCTCCGCAATGGCCGTCACCCGGCCGTTTGCGTCGACCGTGGCCACAGAGGTATTGCCCGATTTCCATGTCACCTTCTTATTGGCCACATTGGTGGGATGATACCCCACCTTCAGCAGCTTGGTGTCCCCCTCCTCCAGTTGAATGGAGTCGTCGGTCACCATATACAGTTCCTCCAGGGCGGCGGTGCCGGTTGTCCCGCTGGATTCTGAGGATGAACCGGAGGATTCCGGCTCGGGGGGTGCGTCGCTGCCGCCGGAGCTGTTGTCGCCGGCCTGGCTCTCAGGGGGAGCCTCCGCCTCGGAGGAGCTGCTTGTATCCTTGGGATCCTCCCTGTCCCGCTCGTCGTCGGGCTCCTCATCGACTTCACTTGCACCGCCGGAGGATGTGCTTTCGGTGTAGCCGGTGGCGGCCGCCTTGATGGAGGATGCGATGGCATCGGCGATGCCCACCGCGACCCGCTCCTGGTATTTTTCCTTGATCAGCTTCTCATACTCGGCCTTGTTGCTCATAAAGCCGCATTCCACCAGCACGCTGGGCATCTGAGACGACAGGGTCACCACATAATAGCTCTGCTTGGCACCCCGATTGGCGGTGCTCAGCTGGCTGCTGACATTGGAGGATGCGCCGGAGGCCAGCGTCTTGGCAAAGGGGTAGAAGTAGAACACCTCCGTGCCGCTGGCGCTGGAGCTGGGAGCCGTGTTGTTGTGCACGCTGACAAACAGGTCGGAGTTGTAGCTTTCTGCCGCCTGCACCCGGGCATCCAGGCTCATGCCGCCGCTGGTATCCAGCAGCTGCACCTTGGCGCCCCGGCTGGTCAATTCGTCGGCCAGCAGCTGGGCAATGGCCAGATTCAGCACCTTCTCCGGATATTTGGCCAGGAATCCCAGTGCGCCGTAGTCCTTGCCGCCGTGGCCGGGGTCGATGGTAATCCGCGCGCCGTTGATGGAGTTCGGCGGGTTGTTAAAGCGGAACACCAAATCGCCGTTGTCCCCGTAATAGGCCTTGTAGCCCATAAAGCCGCCGCTTTTCACAAAGGCCAGGCTCAGGGTGCTGTCGCTCCAGGTGGCATCCTTGAAGATGGCGTTGGAATCCACCTTGGCGCTGCCGGGAACCTTTGTGGTGTTGTGGAAGGTGATGTCCACCCCGGATGCGCCGTACCGGAAGGAGTAGCTGACCTTCTGGGCCGTTTTCAGGGTGACATAGGTGTAGCCGCCCTCGGTGTGGACGGTCATGCCGTTGACCACATTGCCGCTGGCATAGTCGTTGCTGGCCGAAATATCCCCGGATTCGATCCGCAGCTGGGACGCCAGCACATAGTACGTATAGGTGGAGGAGCCGCTCTTGTAGACGATTTCATCGCCGACCGCGTAGTCCATTGCCCCCTTGGGCAGGGGGTAGTAGTTGGCGTTGGGGATGTTGTTCAGGGTGTTGGCGGGATAGGTTCTGGCCTGATCCTTGACCACCACCACAGGGACGCCGTCCTCGATCTTCGCCTTCTTGTTCACCCGCACCGACGCGCCCTGAATGGATTTCTCCTGATCCTTCCAGGTGGCGTATACAACGATGTTGCCCAGGCTCTGCTCCTCGCCGGTAGCGGCGGGAGTCTCATACTGGCCCACAAACCGCTTGTAGCTGGAATCCCTGCTGCTCTCGTCCTCGGCACCGTCGTCCACCGTCATTGCAACTGTGGTGCCGTTGATGACCGCGTACACCGCGGCGTCCTCATAGGCCAGCGCACTGATGCTGATGCTCATGTTGCCCTCGGCCGCAATGGAGCCCTGGGGCGTGATGTCCTTCAAAATCTCAATTTCCCGCACAATCTGGTAGTGAACCGACTTGTCCTTGTGGGAGATGGTAAAGGTATTTTCCCCGCCCTTCAGTTCCAGTGTCACGGTAAAGTAGCCGCTGGCATCGGTGGCGACGGCCTCGCCGTTGATGGTAATGGGGAAGTTGGGGTCGGAGGCACCGGTAAAGGTGACCACCGGCTCATTGGTGGTGTAGCTGGTTTTTTCCGGCTTTGTCACCTGCAGTTCCGTCAAAATATGCTCGGTGACAATTTCCTCGTTGTAGTATTTGATAAGGGTGGTGGTGGCCGATTTGGGGTCGTCGCTGAGCCGCTTCAGATTGTTGAAGATGCTGCCGCCAAAGCCGCTGATCTCGTTTGCGGCAATGACCTGCCGCACAATCTGATCCTGAGAGGACCAGCCCGCCGCGTCGGTGCAGATTTTATCGGCCGCGTGCACAGCGTACATGGGAACCCCGGCCTCCTTGGCCACGCCGGTCCACCAGGACACCACTTCCCCGAAGGGAGTGGCCGCGTCGGTCGTAGAGCCAAAAGCCTTCACCGCCACAAAATCGACGAGCCCGTCGGTCAAAAACGCCTTGGTGTCGGCGTTGCCGTCCCGCAGCGCCGTAAAGGTAGCGGTAGTGGCGGAGCCCTCCTCGTTGTCGGCGCTGTTGTCCCACACGGCGTCGGCCAGCAGGCCAATCTGGGTACCCCTGGCATATTTGCGCAGGGTGCGGTTGCAGCTTTCTATGACAGCACGGGGCGTCTGCCGCATAAAATTGTCGTAGCCCATGGCGGCGCCAATCACCGTGTACATGCTGTAGCTTTCCGGGGTTTGCTTGTTGATGTAGCCGTCAATCAGAATGCCGTCCACCTGATATTTGTCGGCAAACTCCCGCAAATTGACACTGAGGGTGTTGATGGTGCCGGCCCCGACGGCCAGCATGGCGGTGGTGCCGCTCCGCCCGTAAAAGGAGACGTCAAAGATGGCGTATGTATACAGCCCCGCCTCCCGGCACTTCTCCACCAGGTACTCCATGATGTCGAACTCCCGGGTCAGTAGCGGCGAGTCGCTCGTCTGATAAATGACCTTGTCGGCGTACACCGTATCGATGATGACGGTGTTCATGGTCAGCCGCTTGGCCTCCGCCACGGCCTTGTCAATCTCCGCGCGGATAGTCGCCTCCGAGGTATCCTGTGTGGCAATGAAGTCGGTTCCGGGCACCAGATAGACGCCCCGCATCTCGCCGGGCTTGTTGTAGTGGACAGGCGTATCGTCCACTTCCTCTGTTTCCGGCTCCACAGGCGGTTCCGGCTCGCTGTCCTCCGGCTCCTCTTCGCTGTTCGGCGCATCGGACTCCTCGGATGCCGGCTGGGAGGACGACGATGAGCCTGCCGCATCCCGGTCGACGATGTCCGCCCCCTCAAACAGATAGGCAAACGACCCGGCCAGCAGCGTCACCGCCAGAAAAAAGGCGCTGAGTGACAGCATTGTCGTCCGTTTGTTTTTGAAAAATTCGCTCATGAGTCAGCCTCCATTAAACGTCCTTTTGGGTAGTGCCGGTATCGCAGTCCCCTTCGATCGCAAAATCCGGTTAGAGCCGCTGCACTACAGCAGCTTTTTCAGGTTGGCCGCTTCCTTTTCCACATGGGCCTTCACAGCAGCGGCCGGCGCGAACAGACTCTCGTATCGGTAAATGGCGAATCCCTTGTAGTGGCCCACGCTCCGGGCATATTCCGTCATCTGGGCCAGCAAATCGCTGTTGGCCACCCACTCGTTCGAGCCCTTGCCCGCCCAGGAGTCGGGTGCCCCGCATTTATAGGCCGCCAGCCCCACATACAGGTCGACGGAGCTGGTTTTGATCATGGTGCTCCAGGTATCCAGAGTCTTGGCGTAGGGCTGGGTTTCGTTCTGGAAGCCGAAGTAGATCTGAGGGCAGACATAGTCGCAGTAGCCGGTGGTGGAGACTATCTTTTCCACATCCAGGTACTGGGCGTTATAGTTGTTGCCCACACTGCTCTGGGGGCTGATGCCAAACAGCACGGAGGCGTCCTCTTCCTTGACCGCCCGGTACAGCTTTTGGATCATTGTCTCCACGTTGGAGCGTCGCCAGTCGGCCAGAGACAGGCTTCCGCCGCCGGATTTATACTTGGTATAGGCGGTTTTGTCAAAGGCCTCGGCGGTGTGGGGGTAGAAGTAGTCGTCGATGTGAATGCCGTCCACGTCGTATTTGCGTATGATTTCCCGCACGCCGTTTGCAATCAGCTCCTGAGCCTTCTCGCTGGCCGGGTTGTAGGAGATGGTTCCCTCGTACCGGATGACGCTGTCGTCGCCCTGATTCAGCCAAATCTGCGCCTGATTGTCGGTAGACAGGGGCTTGGTGTTGGCGGCGTGGCGCACCCGGTAGGGGTTGATCCACGCCTCAATGCGCAGACCCTGCTGCCTCGCCTCTCTCACCATGATGGCCAGCGGGTCAAACCCGGGATCCTGGCCCTCGGTGCCGGTGGCGACGTGGCTCCAGGGGAAATAGTCGGATTGGTACAGCGCGTCGCCAAAGGGCCGCACATGGACAAACACCGTGTTCAGCCCGTACGTCTTGCAATTGGCAAAGACCGTGGCGATATTGGCGGTGAACTGACTCTCGCTTTTTCCGGTCAGAAGGTTGCCCAACTCCAGGTAGGAAATCCACACCGCCCGCACCTCTCCGGACACCTTGGAGGGTGTCGGCACGCTGGCCGTGGCATTGGCCTGAGCGGCGGGCTCCGATGCCTCCGTCGGCTCTGTCTGGGGATTGTCCACAGGCTCCGGCGCCTTCTCCTCTTTGCCGGGGGCCGGCGCGGAGGAAGCCGTACTGCTCGCCTGACTGGGCGCGGCAGGGGCTTTGCTGCCGGTCGTCGCCGCAGGCTCCGGCTTCGTCGCGGCCTCGGTTGCCGCCACCGTCTCCTTGGGTGTCTCCTCAGCGGCAGACTCCGGTTTGGACTCCGGCAGTTCCGGCTCATCCTTGGCGGAGGGACTTTCTGCCTCGTAGGTGTTTCGACTGCTGCTCGATTCCTTCTCACTCAGGGTCAGCTTGCCGCCGACAATGTCGGCCTCCACCTCACCGGATGGCACCGGCTTGTTGCCGCAGCCGGACAGCGCAATGGCCGCAGCCGCCAGCAGAGCCATCCATTTCCTCGCAGCATTTCTATGTTTGGGGTTCATATTTCTCTCCTATAGCAACGGCCAAAGCCGCCCTCTGGTTTCATTCCCCTGTGCGGGGTCGCATCACCGACACACAGTCGTATGGTCGCATTGCGGGTATATATTACATAGTGTATCAAATTCGCGTTTTTTTTGCACTCTTCGGCTGTTTTCGGTAATTTTTTCTTTTCAGCGCCCGGACTCTCCCTCTGGTTCCCCACAGCCCGCGGCAAAAAGGGCATTGGTGTCCTCCTTCAATCTATGATATACTGGTTTTGCCCAAATCATTCCTTTGCCGGAGGTGGTTCCATGTTTCGATTTGTCGGCATTCACGCCAAACTCAGGCATGTGTGCAACACGGCACCTAGCCCCTGTCCCCACTGTGAGCGGCCTGTCTCCTTTCGGGTGGATTTGCATTATGTGACGCCCCACATTTTCTATATCCCCACCTTTCGCATTCACCCCAAATACGTGGCGGTCTGCCCCCGCTGCGGGACAGTCTTTGCCCTAAACGCAGAAAAAGGCCGCCTGCTGGAGCAACGACCGAAGCGTCCCCTGGGGCCCGGCGACCTGTCCCCGCCGGAGCGTCAGCTGCCGTGTCCCGTCGAGTAATACCAATCTCCCATTCCCAAATTGCACAAAAAAAAGAGCGGTAGCGATACCGCTCTTTTCGGATCGTTATGGACAGAAACAGATCTCTTATTGCTCTTCCTTCATCTTTGCATAGCAATCGCTGCAATAAACAGGCCTGTCCTCGCGGGGACGGAAAGGAACCTTCGCTTCGCTGCCGCAGGAGGCGCAGGTGGCGACGAACATTTCCCTTTCGGGCCTGGAAGCGTTTTTGCGGTTGTCACGGCAGGGCTTGCACCGCTGGGGCTCGTTAACAAAGCCTCTCTCCGCATAGAATTCCTGTTCACCGGCAGTGAAGATAAATTCTGATCCACATTCCTTACAAGTGAGTGTCTTGTCTTCGTACATCTTTCTTACCTCGCTTAAAGATAGATTTACCCGTGGATTCGGAAAACGCGGAGACTCATGCTTGAAAAAGCCTGTTGCTCTGGTCCCATGCCATGGGCAATATTAACAGCCCACCCGGGCTGATAAACGGGAGGAGGTTTTATCGGTCAAACAGTAGACCGCAGCTTTCGTCTCACTCTTTGCAAGGCATTGTCGACAGCTTTTGTGGAATGGCCGAGGGTGCAGGAAATCTGGTGGTAGGAGTCGCCTTTCAGATAAAGCCTTAAAACACGCCGTTCAAAATCGGACAAAAGAGTTTCAATGGTATGGGCGCGGATGCGGGACACTTCCCCGTCGAGAAAAATATCCTCGACCGGCTTGCTGAGCGGATCGCCCTGGATGGTCTCGTACAATCCGGCCTTGTCCAGGTCCTCCAGCTGAATGCCGGAGGCGTTCTGCGAATGCTTCATCTGCCGTTTCAGCGCGGATTTCGCGGAGTTTTGGATGCACACATTGGCATAGGTTCGAAACTGTGTCCCCGTCTTGTTGTTGTAGTTTCGGGCAGCCTTGAACAGGGCAATCATAGCCTCCTGCATAAAGTCCTCGGCGTCCATGCCGTAGGCCGACGCAAACCGCCAGGCGCCCGCGCGGATAACCGGCATGTACATGTCGAGCAGGGCGTCAAACGCGTCGGAATCGCCGTGCTTGACAAGATCTATCAATTCCTGCTCATTGTCCGGGCCTTGGGGCTCCGGGATTTCCTTATGCATTCTCTCACTCACCACGATGGAATGGGTCGAAAAATCGCAGATGCTTTTTCACTACACCATCTTAAACCATAAAAATTGGAATGTCAATAGCAACGATTCCGCGTTCTCACAAAATTTGCTAAAATTTTTCAAATTATTCCTAATTCCTATTGCACTTGCCGTACTTTCGTGACATCGTTGACCCATTCGCCGCTCATAATGCGGAAAAACGAGAAAAACGTCTTGAAAATCTCGTCGCATTTAATGATGAAATACACCACGGGAACCGACCACCCCAGCCCCAGTCCGGTCAGGAACCCCAGGGGAATGGATATGAGCCACATGAACACAACATCCATCAATAACGCGAACCGGGTGTCGCCGCCGCCGCGCAGCACCCCCACAATCGACATCGCCGACAGCGCCTGGAAGATGACGATGACCGAATATACATTAATAATCTGACCTGTGTAGAGCAGCACCGTCTCCGATACATTATAAAGGGACATCATGGGGTACTTCAGCAGGTGGACAACGCCGCAGGACACCAGCCCCAGCCCGATGCTGATAAACGTCAGCGACCGGCCATATTCCTGCGCCTTGTCGTACTCGCCGCCGCCCACCGTGTTGCCGATGATAACCGCCGCCGCGTTGCCCGCGCCGAATATGGTGATGGTGACAAGCTGGCTCAGCACGCCGCAGATGCTGTTCGCCGCCGTAAACTCGGTGCCCATCCGGCCGATGATAACCGCTATCATCGCGCTGCCCATGCCCCAAATCAGCTCATTGACCGCAACGGGAACCGCGTTCTTGACAAACTCCCGGATGATGCCGATTTTCCGCATAAACAAATGCCTGATTTTGTATCGGATCTTCTTTTCCACCTTAAACATATAGATCATCGCAATGGTAAACTCCACCACGCGGGCGATGCAGGTGGCGATGGCAGCGCCCTCAATCTCCATCCGGGGGGCGCCCAGGTTGCCGAATATCAGCACCCAGTTAAAGAAGATGTTGGTGATGAGCGACGACATCGACACCACCAGCGCCACCTTAACCGAGCCCACCGAGCGCAGCATGATAACCGTGGTGCTGGCAAGCCCCATCAGCAGGTAAGACGCCCCCACCCACCGCAGGAACTTCGCGCCGTTTTCGATGACAGCCGGGTCGGTGGAGAATATCCCCAGCACCTGCCGGTTGAATGCCAGGGCCAGTACCGTAAAGAAAATCCCCCCTACAAAGAGCACCCTGTACATTATAGTGATGACCTTGTGGATGGATTTGATGTCGCCCTTGCCCCAGAACTGGGCAATCATTACGTTGGATCCCCCCGCCACCCCAAAGGTGAAGAGGCCGTATATGAATCCCAGCTGATTGGCCAGCGACGCCGCCGACAGATGAACCTCTCCCAGCATTCCCAGCATTACGGTATCCGCCATGGAAACGCTGAAGTTGAGCAGGTTTTGCAGCGCAATGGGGACTGCAATGGTCAGCAGCTGGCGATAAAACTTCCTGTCTTTCGTAAGGATGCGTGTCATGAATGTGCACAGGCCCTGATCTGCCCGTGCGTCCTCCCTCCCAATAACTTTTAAAATTGCACTTAAGAACTAATTATATCATAGATTATTTAAACTTTCACTTTGAAAAATAACCAAGATTTCCCCGTCAAACTCCCCCGCCTTGGTGGGAAAACACGCAACAAAAAAAGGCCTATGGCCTTTTTTTGTTGCGTGTTCGCATACGGTTTAAACCCGGATATCCATGCTCCCCATTTTGGGCGAAAGCATTTGAGCCGGCGGGTTTGCCGTCTGCATGCCGCTCAGCAGTGTCGCCATGGCCTGGGCATCCTGCCCCATGGCTTTGTCCAGCACCACCATAGAAAGCGTCGACTGCAGACTGGAAGCGATAGATGAAATATCCATCTCTCTCCCCCTTTCCCGGACGCAGATGCGTCCATATACTATTTCGGCCCGGCGGCGCGATCCTTGAATCTGTTTTGCGCGGGCTCCTCAGCGAATGCCCAGCTGCCAGAAGGCAACGGCACTGGCGGCGGCAACATTCAGGGAATCCACATTGTGGGCCATGGGGATGCGCGCGGTGTAGTCGCAGGCGGCGATTGTGCGGTGCGACAAACCGCTGCCCTCCGTGCCCAGCACGATGGCAAGCTTTTCCTCCGCCATCAGCCGCGGGTCGTCGATGCCCACAGCGGAATCGCTCAGCGCCATGGCGACGGTGCGAAAGCCCATGCTCCGCAGCCGCTCCATGCCCGGTTGGGGCCACTGGGCGGCCTCGCTGCCGATGCGAGTCCACGGCACCTGGAAAATGGTGCCCATGCTGACCCGCACCGCCCGCCGCAGCAGCGGGTCACAGCAGGAGGGTGTCACCAGCACCGCGTCGATGTTCAGCGCCGCCGCCGAGCGAAAAATCGCCCCCACATTGGTGGAATCCATAATATCCTCCAGCACGGCGATGCGGCGGGCGGCGGCACACAGCTCCTCCACCTCAGGCAGCGGAGGACGGCGCATGGCGCACAGCACCCCCTGGGACAGCGGAAAACCGGTCAGCCCCGCCAGCAGGTCGTTGTCGGCGGTGTAAACAGGGATATCGCCACAGCGGCTGATGATGGGCTGCGCCTGTCCGGCAAGCTGTCCCCGCTCCACCAGCAGCGAAACCGGCCGACACCCGGCATCCAGGGCCAACGCGATCACCTTGGGACTCTCCGCGATAAAGATGCCCTTTTCCGGCTCCAGCCGGTTGCGCAGCTGGGCCTCTGTCAGGCGGGCAAACACATCCAGCTCCGGGGATGAAAAGTCGTCGATTTCCACGATATTGGGCATGGTAAACCCCATTTCCGACCGGGCACAAACAGAAACAGAAATCCGGCAAGCGCAACGCCCGGTCGTATGGCTTCGCTTGCAAAGTTGCGAACGCAGTGAGTACAGCAAAGTTACTGTAAAACAAAAATCCCAAAACCGCTTGGTTAAGGGATCTTTGTGGAGCTGATAACCAGATTCGAACTGGTGACCTCATCCTTACCAAGGATGTGCTCTACCAACTGAGCTATATCAGCGTATTCGGTTTTGTTAAATCCAACGAGTGTTATTATACATATTCTGTCGCCGGATGTCAATAGCAAAAATAATTTTTCTGCAAATTAAGCGCTCCCCTCTCTTTTCCCCATGAAATTCGTACGAAAAACCGCCCCATTCATTTCTGAATAAAATCCCATAAAAACATTAGTATATTGTGTCAAAATTGAATAGTATCCATTTGGACACTGGTAATATATAGCATAAAAGTGCGATTTAAATATCCAGAGAAGAACGCGGATTTCGGTGTGTAGTAATCGAAAATCGTGGAAATCCCGATTTCTTTCCATAAAACTCTTGCTTTTTATTCTACAATTTACTACTATAAATAGGAAAGGCCAATTATGTGCAGGCAATTGCTTTTTTGTGACATGCCTGCCGGCCGTCACTACTCATTATCGGCGATTCCTCTCCTGTTTCACACCTTCCGGGAATCGCTCTCATATGGCGGGGGCTTTGGGTGAAAACACACACCGTGCCCCTGTTTGTTGCGCGACGCACCGATCGGCCTTGGGTGTGCGCCGCACCGCCAATCCGCCATCCCGCGTCCCGGCCGAGAATGTGAGGTTATCATGTACAATCCCTGGCTCAAAAAAATCCTATCCTTTACACTGGCTGTCATCGTGTTTGCGCAGCAGTTGGATTTCGCGTACGCCATGGCGGATCAGCCCCGGGCCGAGACTGCCTCGGTGGGCCTGAGCGTCGAGGCTGAAATTCCCGAGACCATTGGCGCATCCGGCTTCATCCGCTATGTGGGCGCCGGTGTGTTTGAGCCCGACGCGGCGGCTCTGACGCTGCTGGCCAACGGCCGCGCCGTAACAGATGCTGTCCCCCTTCTCACACAGGAGGGCGACGCCTGGCAGTATGCCTTCATCGGCCTCCCCCGCTTCGACAGCCACGGCACTCCTTATACATACACCGTCAGCGACTCCACCCACACCGCGCAAAGCCAAACCGCCCTCTTCGCTGTCTCCGGCGGCGAACTTGTCGCCGCGTCCCGGGGCGTAGATTTAGTCTACGTCGAAAAGCGGCAGCTTCAGGGCCGCTATGTGGTGGAAAAGGGCCCGGCGGATCCGGAGCCCGCAGACAGCGTGCTTGCAGCAGAGGCCTGGGACGGCGACCGCACTCTGCCGGTATCCGCCACTGCAACGCTGCGCGGGTCGGATACCGGCTGGCAGCTTTCCGTGCCCGCCTTTCATCCCCTGACCGAGCAGCCCCTGAACTACCGGGTCTGGGCCGAGGAATCCGACGACCGGTACCACATCTCCTATCAGAACCCCGCCCCTCACGCGGCGGAAACCCGCTTCGCCGTAGACGGCGGAACCATTGTCAACCGGTACCGCGCGCCCCAGAATTCCCCCTCCCCGCTGAACATCGGCGTCCAATCCACCGTCACAGCAACAAACGACAACCCTATGGAGTTCTACATCAACTGGAACGACAACGACGCCGCCGACCGGCCTGCCCTGACCCTGCAGCTGTATTACCAGTACGGCGATATGTCCGCACCTGCACCTCTCGATGCCGCTGTCGCCGCCTTGTGGGGGATGGATCCCGTCCGGCTGGACACCCCCGCCCCCAACCAGTCCTCCTACAACATTTGGATCTACACCTTTACCCTCCCCCAGACACTGGATGACGGGACAGACAGCTTCCCCATCACCTACACCTTTTCCATCGCCAACGAATCGGATTTGTCGGCCCTGTACTTTGTCGAGGACAAGGGCGACTCCACCATTATGAACACCCGCAAGACCATGCCCACCTTCCGGAAGATATGGAAGGACAGCGACAACCAATACGCCACCCGCCCCGATGCGGACGCGCTGAAGGCCAATCTGCGCCTGTACCGCACCGCCATGGACGGCGTATCCAAGGGCGAGGCGGCTCTGGGAACTCTCTCCGCCCTTTCCGAGGGCACCGCCATCCTCTCCGACACCGCCACCGGCACATGGAGCATCGGCGTCAGCGGCCTCCCCGCCTTTGCGCCGGATGGCTTCCCCTACCACTACCATATAAAGGAAACCAATGACACCCTTGCCATCGACGACGGCACCACCCTGTCGGACAGCGCCACCGTCCGGTATGCCGCCGTCTACACCAATGTGGGCAACAACGCCGAGGTAACCACCGCATGCCACGATGGCGGCGTCATCACCAACACACTGGTGGATCGGGTGGACTTTACCGCCACCAAGCTGTGGCAGGACGACAACGCCCCCTCCACCATTGCCGATCGCCCCTCGGGCACGCTGTACCTGTACCGCTATCCCCATCTGCCCGGCCGCGACTACACCACCGCCACCCCGGTCGTCGGCATGGAAATGCCGCTGGACACCACCACCCAAAGCTACACCATCCGCTTCAACGATTTGCCCGGCTTCCCGGCGGAGGGCCTGCCCCGCTTTGACAACGAGGGCAACGAATACGTGTACTTCCTGCAGGAAATCCTCTCCGGCGCCACGGCCGGCAATTACACCAAATTCTACGCCTACACCAACGAGGCGGACAACCGGGATTCCGACGCCAAAACCGTCCTCTTCCACAACGGCACCCTCCAAAACCGGCGCACCGGCACCATCGACCTGCCTGTGACCAAAAGCTGGAAAGCCGCCGCCAAGCAGAATATGACGGCCTCTGTCATTCTAAAGGTGGAGTACAAGTCCAAGGGTGAGGACGACTCCCAATACACCGCCGTGGAGGCTGTCACCTCCGACGGCCTCAACCCTGGCGAGTTTCTGTTTGACGGCTTCCGGGCCGAGGTCATGTCCCTGACCCACATCTTTGCCGGCCTCCCCCAGTTTGACGCCAACGGCCTTGCCTACGAATACCGGGTCACCGAATCGGTCATCACCATCGACGGCCACGCGGTGGACGTCACCAACCCCGCCAACTACACGATGGTGGGCGCCAACAAGCGCTGCGTCATCGACGGCTACACCTTTGAGCTGAGCCAGGAAACCGACGCCGACGGGGCCATAACCCTCACCAACCGCCTTGTGGGCCAAACCGAGGTCTGGGTCAAAAAGGTGTGGAACAAAACCAAGGGCGAGACCACCATGCCCACCATCACCTTCAATCTCTACCGGAACGGCACCCTCCTCTCCCACGCCGACACAACAGAGGCCTTTGAGGGGACAGAGGTGTCCGGCTACGCGATCCCCCACGAGCATGCCTGGATCCAAAACATGCCCGGGTACGACAAAACCGGCCACTGGCTTGTGGTGTCCGGTCTGGATCGCTATGACAGCGAGGGCCGGGAATACCGCTACAGCGTCACCGAAAACGACGTAACAGACTACACCCACACCATCACCACCAACCGCCACGAGGCAACCGGCGGCGGCGTTCGCACCGGCCGGGTGGATGTCACCATCGCCAACACCCCCGCCGGCACAGGCCGCCACATCGACGTTTCCAAGGAATGGCTCGACGACGGCGACGAAAACTGCCGCGGCCCCGTCACGGTGGAGCTGTTCCACAGCGCTACCGGTGCCGCCCCGTGGACATCGACCGGCACAACCGCCATCCTCTCCGCCTCCAACGACTGGACGGTTCGGCTTCCCCTCCTGGCCGGGGATCAGGACTACACCCACTACTTTGTCCGGGAGGTCAGCGTCAAGCGGGGCGAAACCGAGTATTTTGTCGCTTTGGCCGGCGGCGTCGACGATTCCGCCCTCACCACCACCCCCAAGCTTCTGGGTGAGCTGATCACCAACGCCCACCAGTACAATGTATACGCCTATACCAACAGCATCGGCTCCCAGTACCGGTTCCGCAATGTCCGCAAGGGTACGGTAAACATCGACCTGGCAAAAGAGTGGGTCGACCACAGCTATCACGAGGACTACGTCAATCAGGCCATTACCCTGGAAATTCGCCAGCGCCTCAATTACACCGAGCCCGGAACCGAAACCGTCTACGGCGCCCCCATCGTGCTGGACGGCACCAAGGACATCGTGGAATTCGACTTCTGGAAGGCCCGGGTGGAAAATCTGCCCAAATACAACGAAAACGGCGTTCTCTACCTCTACACCGTGGCGGAGACATCGGTGGAGGAAACCGGCGGTGTGGGCGCTACTCCCGGCTCCACCCACACGGTGACCGACGGCAGCTACACCCTGGCCAACAGCCACCGCTATTCCGTCGACATTGCCGTTGACCCGGTATACGGGGAGCACAACGGCAAAAACAATCCCCAGCCGGACGAGTTCGCCTACACCGTCACCAACGCCCGCTCCGACGCCGTGGATTTCAAGGTGTACAAGGTGTGGAAGGACATCACCCGCAACATCCCCGGCACCTTTGACGCCTCCCGGGAAACCCGAACCCGCCCGGACATCTACCTGACCCTGTACCAGACCATCAACGGCGTCACCCAGGTGGTCACCCCCTATGTGGAGCGGGTCTGGACAACGGTGGGCACCTTCAACGAATACTACTGGCAGTGCCGGTTTGACCCGCTGCCCCGCTACACCGCCGACGGAACAGAAATCATCTACTCCGTCGAGGAAAAGATGCCCTTCCCCGGGGAATACCAGGCCGCCTATTACGCCGAAAGCCCCGTGCCGGACACCACCCCCGCCCTGTCCGCCGTAACGACGGTGCCCATCTACAGCATGCCTGCCGACGCGACGGCTCTGTGGCGCTCCACCGATGCTGGCTGGGCCAATCCCGGCAAGGTCTATGTCCCCAACGGCGGCACCATCGTCAACACCCGCTCCGCCGACCGCTACCTCACCGGACAGAAGATCTGGCTCAACATGCCGACGGATCTGGCCGCTGAGGACTTCCCATCAGTGACGCTGCAGCTGAAAATCTACAAGTACGACGACCTGCAACACCAGTATCAGTTTGTCGATGATGGCCTTGCACATTTTCAACTCGTCACCCTCAACAGCGGTGCGCGCAACTTTGTCTTTGGCAACGGCACCGACACCCTGGATAAATACGACGACTACGGCACCCTTATCAAGTACCGGGCCGAGGAGGTCGGCGGCCTCACCCCCGGCTACATGTCCCCTGTGTACGACGACTACACCCTCACCGTCACCAACGCCTACAACGTCAACGCCCCCTTCGACAGCGTCTCGGTCAAGGTGGATAAGGTCTGGGATGTCACGCCGCCCATCACGGATCCGGCCCTGTATCCCACCGCCAAGGTGGAGCTGTGGCGGGTCATGACAGATTCCGGCGGCCTCGACAGAGGCACCCCCAAGAAGATAAGCGACGTCTCCTTTCCATACGGCGGCGCCACCACCCATACCTTCACCGACCTGTACCAGTACGGGGCCAATGGCTATCCCTACCGCTACTATGTCAAGGAGACTCTCCCCGGCTACCAGGTCGCCATTTCGGCGGATAAGGACGCCACGAAAGACTTCGCCTTTACCGTCACCAACACCTACACCGGTAAGGACGGCGACAGCTTCATCAAGCTGGGCGGTGTCAAGCAATGGGCCGACAACAGCGGCTTGTACGGCACCCGCCCCACCGGTGTCACCCTGAAGGTGTACCGCGCCGTCACCGGTGTCACCGGCTCGACCATTGAGATCACCGATTCCGTCGACATTGTGTGGAACACCTCCTCCGTCAACAGCTGGACCTACACCGTCAACGCCAAGGCCGGAGCGCGCAACACCGACGTGGGCAACGCCGACGGCACCGGCACCGGGGCCGGCTCCAACGGGGAAACCCTGTACCGCTACGCCCCCAACGGCAGCGCCTACCTCTATTATGTGGAGGAGGTTAAGCCCAACGACAACTACACCATGTCCAAGGTCACCGGCGAGGTCGCATCCGGCATCGGCGGGGCCGACAACCTGACCCTGAAGGCCTCTATCAGCGGCAAAACCGCCACCGCCAGCTTCAAAAACACGCTGGTGGGCAGCGATTATACTCTCAGCAAGGTCTGGATGAAGGATACCGACGACTCCGGCAGCCCTGTTGCTCTGGCCGCGTCGGAGCTTGCCATGATGCTGCCCGACTCCATCACCTTTAAGGTGCAGTACGACACCGGCTCCGGCTGGGCCGATTATCTGGACACCAACCACGCCCTTGTCACCAAAACCGTGAACAAGGCCGCCATTCTCACCGCCCTCAACGGCTCCCACACCATGACCGTCGCCTTTGATATGCTTCCCAAATACGACTCCCTTGGCACAGCCATGGTCTACCGCGCCGTGGAAACCGCCGTCAACGGCCACGCCCTTGTGTCCGATGCCGCCGGCGGCTATACCATGTCCGCGGTGTACGCCGCCACCGATACCGTCACAAACACCCTCACCACCCTGCCTCTCACCATCCGCAAGCAATGGGACGACAGCGACAACCAGGACGGTGTGCGCCCCACCAGCATCACCTTTTCCATCGTCCGGGACGGCGTCACCGCCTCCCCCATCACCGTCACCCTCACCACCTCCGACTGGACGGCGGGCAAAACCGTCCACGTGCCTATGTACAAGGCCGACGGCGTCACTCCCAGCACCTACACCGTGCAGGAGCAGCTGTCTGCGGCAGACAAGGCCAACTATACCCTGCAGGGTGAGACCGGCTCCGGCTCCTACACCCTGGCGGATCCCGACGGCGGCGGCACCGGCGAAAAGGTGTACACCTTCATCAACGAGCACGTGGGCAATCTCATGGATGTCTCCGTGGCGAAAGCCTGGAACCACTCTACCATCACCACCGTGCTGGGCGCGGCGGCAGTCAGCGACATCCAGCCCACCGCCGTCACCGTCACCCTCAAGCGCAAGTCCGACGACGGCACCTCCTGGATCACCGTCCCCGCCGGCGAGCTTGTGTACGACAACAGCGGCACTCCCACCCAGCAGTCTGCTGTTGTGGAGCTGAACGCCTCCAACAACTGGAGCCACACCTGGCACGGCCTGCAGGCCCGCTGGAATGAAACCGGCGGCTCCAACACCTCCATGAAGCGGCACCAGTACCAGGTGGTGGAGACCGTTCCCAACGGCTACACCGCCGCCTACAAGGATACAAGCAGTGCGCAGAACACCTTCCAAAGCGAGCCGGTTGCGGTGACGGATCTGCAGTGCAACGCCCAAAGCGTCGCCGGCATCGCCCTGGCCAACAACCTGAAAACCACCACCCTGCCCGTAGAAAAACTCTGGGACACCAAGGACAGCCAGTTTACCCAGCGGCTGCCCGTTGTCGTCCGGCTGGTGTACCGCAAAGCCGGTGACACCGCCTGGACAGACGCTCTGCCGGAGGCTACCCTGGACGCTACCGACAGCAACTCCGCCAACCACTGGAAGAGCGTGTTCACCGGCCTCCCGGCAGAGGACAGCACCGGCACCGCCTACGAATACAGCGTGCGGGAGCTTTCCATCGGCGGCGTCGCCCTCACCGGCGGAGAAGCCTACAGCTTTGCCTCCCAGCCCGGATATGCCGGCAGCGGCACCCTGGGCCATGTGACCAACACCCTCATCACACGCACCGACATCACCGTCAAAAAACTGTGGGACGACAAGAACAATCAGGACGCCGTCCGCCCCGCCACTGTCACCGTCACCCTGTGGAAAGACAGAGGCACCCCCTACGAGGATTCCTCCCAGTCCGTCACCCTACAGCCCTCCAATCAGTGGAGCCACACCTGGGATGCCCTTCCCCGCTACCGGCCCGACGGCGCCCTCTGCACCTATCAGGTGGAGGAAATCACAGCCGCCACCGGCTACACCGTCGCCTACAGCGAGGATGCAAACACCTCCACCAGCCCCGTTATTACCGAGACGTCCGGCTCCCTCGACACCGCTGGGCGCACCGTCTCCATACGCAACACCTACTCCCCCCGCGTGATGGATCTTGCAGCCACCAAGCGCTGGGACGATCAATCCAATCTCTACGGCACCCGCCCCGGCACCGTCCGGCTGCAGCTGATGGCTACCACCAATCCCGACGGCGTGACCGGCGCCGCCGCCGTAAGCCAATCCGGCCTGACCAACCCGGCAGTGCTGGCTGAGCCAAACCCCGCCTCCGACACCTGGGATTGCCTCTGGACAAATCTGCCTGTCATGCAGGCGGGCAAACCCGTCTATTACTCCGTGGTGGAGCTGGACGCCTCCGGCGCCATATCCGCCGCCCCGGTACCGGGCTACACCGCCCCCACCGCCACCTACACGGCAGCCGGCAACGGCACTGTCCTTACGGGCACAGCCGTTGCGGGCAGCCTGGCCGACGCCGACAACACCCGGCACGCCGTGGTCATCCGCAACCCGCTGGACACCGTCGACATCACCGCCAAAAAGCAGTGGACGGACTACGGCAACCTCTACGGCTCCCGGCCCGATTCCCTCCTGCTGGCTTTGCAGCGGAAGGTGCAGGGCTCCTCCGGGGATTACGCCGCCGTATATGACAGCTCCGGCGCCGCCGTCACCATCACCATGCCGGCAGAGGCCTCTCTCTCCGAGCAATCGGTTGCATTTGACGACATGCCCCGCACCGACACCGCCGGCACCCCCTATCTCTACCGGGTGGTGGAGGTCTCCGTCAACAGCGGCGGCACCGACATTCCCCTGACACTCACCACCCCGGCGGACGCCACCGCAGGCACATTCTCCATCGGCACCTTCGAGTATGAGTACGCCGCCTCCACAGCGGCTGTGTCCGGCGGCTTTGAGAGTGTCATCACCAACATCCTCCAGGAGGAATCCATCACCCTGTCCGGGCAAAAGACCTGGCAGGACAGCGACAACCGCTACCAGGTTCGGCCCGACAACCTGGTTTTAACCGCATTCTACCGGGATCAACCCGGCGACCCGTGGGTCGAAATCCCCTCCGCCCATTACGACATCCAGTGGACAAAGGGCGCCAACCAGTGGACATACCGGATAGCCTATCTGCCCCGCTATGTGCCCGGCACCACCACCCACCGAGAGTACAGCGTAATGGAGACTGTTCCACCCTATTACCTCCAGACTCTGCCCGCCATTGGCAGCTCCAATCCCGACGGGCGCGGCTCCGGCACGCAAAATCCCACAACCGGTGAGATTACCGGTATCCGGTTCACCAACACGCTGGATACCGGCGCGGTTCTCTCTGTCACCAAGCAAAAGGATCGCGGCCCGGATGCCATGGAGTTCTCATTCCGTGTCACTCTGTCCGATTCGCCCCTCACCGCCGTCAATCCCGGCATCCTCTATACGGGAGCCTACGACGTGTACGACGGGGACGCAGACCTCTCCACAGCCACCCCCATCTCCGCCAACACCGCCGACGGCGTCATCACCATTCGGGCCGACCAGAAATTTGTGCTGACGGATCTGCCCTATTCCTTCTATTATCAGGTGGAGGAGCTGGAGCACGCGGACTATCTGCTGCAAGCCGATTTGTCCTCTCAGCTGACCGGTCGTCTCGGCCTTGTCCCGACAGAGACTCTCGCTGTCAACCACGCCAAAACCGAGCTCGCCATCGACAACAACACCGTCAATCCAGGCGTGGAAAATGACGGCTCCCTCACCGATGCCGGCGGCAAGGTGGTGGTTGTGGTCAACGACAAGGACACCCCCGACCAAGGCAGCAACGACGATTACAAGCTGGATCAGCTGGCCGTAGCATGGCAGCCCGACACCTACTGGCTGTACGGCGACAGCTTCACCATCTACTTCACCGAATTTGGTTCAACAGATGAGCAGGTTCTCGTCATCAGCAATTATCTGAACCTGGACGGCACCTTGAAGCGCTTTGCCAACTGCAAATACAGCAACGCCGCCCTCTTCCGGCGGTTTGTGGATTCCGGCGCGTATTTCGAGTGGACAGAGAGCGGCGCCATCAAGCTGGTGCTGGCCGAGGATGTCGACGATATGCCCCGCCAAACCCGCATTGAGGTCGAGTTCCTGCCCACCCTGGCAGTGGACAACGTAACCGCAGACAACGCCGGCGGCACAGTGATGGTCGAGGGCGGCACCCCCCACACGGACGCCGACGGCGTGCCGGAATACGCGGGAACCCCGTACCGGGCCCTGTCCGTCACCGGCACCGCGATGAATGGCTACTTTGTCAGCACCAAGCGCATGGCTGTCCGCAATCTCAACGACCTGAAGGGACAGTCGGTTCTCCTCGACATCGGCGAGGACGGCACCTTCTCCACCCTGCTGCCCACCGTCATCAACGGCAATCCGGTTACGGTGGCCGTTACCGGTCGGGCCAGCTATGGAAAGGATGCCAACGGCAATGTCACAGAGGTCGTCATCCTGCTGGATCAGCTTCCTGTCCCCCTGCAAATCGATTTGGCCTTTGAGCCCATCCCCGTGAAGCAGCCCGAGGAGCCAACCGAACCGACCGAGCCTACAGATCCCACCGAACCCACCACTCCAACTGAACCCACTGCCCCCACCGAACCCACCGACGGGAACGACCCCGGCAACGGCAACGACTCCCATGGCGGGCGCGGCTCCGGCGACGAGGGCAGTTCCGGCTCCTCCGCCCCGGATGCGTTTACCGGCACTGCCGGTTCCGCTTCGGGCACCGACTCAGCCGGCCAGAGCGGCGGCACCGTGGGGCTCGCCTCGGATCCCCCCTCCGGCACCACTCCCCAAACCGGCGGTCACGCTCCTGTTGTACCCATCGCCCTCTTTGCCCTTCTCGCAACGGGCAGCACATCCCTGCCC
>JAJDGX010000033.1 GCA_030265885.1 Ruminococcaceae bacterium OttesenSCG-928-L11
CGCCGCGCCTATCAGTCCCGCGTCATCCCCCAGCTGACTGGCTACAATCCGCGTGCGGTGCTCCTCCTTGGGCAAATAGGTTTGCTTTGCCACCAGTTCCCGCACCGGCTCAATGATATAGTCCCCTTCCCGGGAGACGCCGCCGCCGATGCACACCACCTCCGGCTGCAGCAAATTGATGGCGTTGGACACCGCAATGCTCAAATGCAACAGGAACTCATCCACCACCTTTTTCGCGGCGGAATCCCCTTCCCTGGCCGCCGCAAAGGGAGTCTTTGCGGATATGCGCCCATTCTGCCCGATGTGCTGCCACATCCGGCTTTCCGGGTGGCGCTCCATGGCCTCCGCCGTAATTTTGCGGATGGCCGTAGCCGAGCAGTAGGCCTCGATGCACCCTGCCTTTCCGCAGGTGCACAGGCGGCCGCCGTAATGGATCACCGTGTGGCCGATTTCCCCGGCCGCGCCGTTGAAGCCGCTGTGGATTCGGTTGTCGATGACAATCCCCCCGCCGACACCGGTTCCCAGGGTAATGGCAATCAGCGAGCGATGCCCCCTGCCGGCGCCCACCAGCAACTCCCCGTAGGCGGCGGCGTTGCCGTCGTTTTGCAGCAGGGTTGTTTTGCCGGTCATCCGTTCCACCATCGCCGCCAGCGGCTCCTCGCAGAATTGCAGGTTGTTGGCGTACCGCACCACCCCATCCAGTATGATGCCGGGCGAACCGATTCCAATCCACTCCACATCGCCCATGGACAGTCCGGTCGACTGCATAATCCGGGCACACAGCGCGGCGATATCCCCACAGATGTCCTCCGCCCTTCGGGGAATGTTGGTTCGCACGCTGTCCCGCGCCAGAATGTTGGCATCGCCGTCCACCAGTCCCGCCACAATGTTGGTTCCGCCAAGGTCGACTCCCAGATAATATTTCATATCGGCGCCTCCTGTCGCCCCCATATGCCGAACTCCCAGGCATACGCGGGACGGTCTTTGCCGCTATTATACTATGAAAGTGCCTCCCCTCCAATAGATTTCATGTATTTTGTCACTTTCCATCCATATTGAAACAGATTTTTGTGCGATTTATGGGAACGTTTTTTCGGTTGTGATTGTAATTATGAACAAATTTTGCTATACTTTTCTCATATATAAAAACGCCCCCGGCGACACGGGGCATACACTCAACTAAAGGATGGTAGCGACCATGGGCCTGGCCATTATATCTCTCGACGCAGTCTCCTCGGACGATCTGGCATACCTGTGCACCTTGCCCGCTTTTTATGGGCTGATGAAGCGGGGCTGCCTGGTTCGGGACGTTGATTCGGTGTTTCTATCCAATACATATCCCGCCCACACCTCCATCGTCACCGGCTGCCTGCCCGGACGCCACGGCGTCATAGAAAACACCCACACACAGCCGGAACGAAAAACCCCTGACTGGCGGTGGATGCGCAGCGAAATCAAGACCACCACCCTGTACGACGAAGCCGCGAAAAAAGGGATCGACACCTGCTCCATTCTCTGGCCTGTCACGGGCGGCGCCAACATCAAGTACAACATGCCGGAGATTTTCCCCAACAACGGGGAAAGCCAGCTGTCCGTCTCCCTGAAAAACGGCAGCAAGCTGTTTCAGGCCAAAAGCTATCTCCGCCACGGCAAGCTGCTCAGCGGCATTCGGCAGCCCAATCTGGACGATTTCGCCGTGGCATCCGCCCTGGACGCCGCCAAGTTCCAGAAGAAGTTCGGGCTGCTTCTGCTTCATCTGGTGGATGTGGACAGCCACAAGCACCAATACGGCCCCAACAGTCCTGAGGCCCGCAACGCCATCAAGCGGATGGATTTTCGGTTGGAGCAGCTGCTGGAGGCCTATCAGGAATGGGACTTCATCATACTGGGGGATCATGGCTGTCTGCCTGTCGCCGCCAGTGTAAATCTCAACGCCCTGTGGGATGTGGACGGCTTTTTCTGGCACCATGCCGGCGGCTGCGCCTTCCTGAAGGATCAGGGCGGCATCTCCCGGGAGGGCGCCGAGGGAATCACCCGGCTGCTGAAGGAACCGGGGGCCCATATCCGCCGCCTTATTGCGCCGGAGGAAATGGCCTCCGGCGGGCTGGACGGCGAGTTTATCCTGGGCGTTGAGGCCGCCGAGGGCTTCTGCTTTGGCGACAAAAACTACAGCGGACAGCACGGCTACAGCCTGAACAACCCCGGCTACCAGACCTTCTATCTGGCCAGCGGCAAGCAAATCCCATGGGAAACCCAGACCAGCGGCGGATGCATCACCGACATTGCCCCCCTTGCCGCCACAATGCTGGGGATCCCTCTGTGGGATATGGACGGCTCCCTCGCCGTTCCCATGGAGGAGTAGCCCTGGCAATCGACACAGCAAAAGCCCGGCACACCTCAGGTGCAACGAAAAGAAGGGTGGGATTTCCCCCGTGAAAAAGAACACTGCCTTTACCAAAGCAGAAAAAAGCTGGGCCATGTACGACTGGGCCAACTCGGTGTACGCCACCATCATCATGGCCGCCGTGTACCCCATTTACTTCACCAATGTCTGTTATGAGCTGGGCATTCCCGGCGACGTGTGGTGGAGCCTCGGCACCAGCATCGCCACGCTGGTGGTCGCCGTATGCAGCCCGTTCTTTGGCGCCCTGGGCGATTACAAGGGCATGAAAAAGCGGATGCTGGGACTCTTTGCCGCCGTGGGCGTCGTGTGCACTTTATTCATGGCAATTTTCGACAATCCTCGCGGTATGTTGGTCGGCTACATCCTCTCCTATATCGGCTTTGGCATCGCCAACTTATTTTACGACAGCCTCCTGACCGATGTCGCCACCGCAGACCGCATGGACAGAGTGTCCTCCTTCGGCTACTCACTGGGGTATCTGGGCGGCAGCACCATTCCCTTCATCCTCTCCATCCTCCTCATCCAATTCGGCTCCCACATTGGAATTGGCGGTGTGGCAGCCGTTAAAATCTCTGTGGTAATGACCTCTGTCTGGTGGGGCGCGTTCAGCATCCCTCTGTTTCGCAACGTCAAGCAAAAGTATTATGTAGAGGCAAAAGCCGGCAGCCGCATGGTCGACGCCTTTCAAAACCTGCGCCACACTCTGGCAGAAATTTTTCGCAATAAATCTATATTTTTCTTTATCATCGCCTACTTCTTTTACATCGACGGCGTCGGCACTGTCATCCACATGGCCACCGCCTACGGCAGCTCGCTGCGGCTGAACAGCACCAGCATGATTCTGGCGCTGTTCCTCACCCAGATTGTGGCGGTTCCCTGCGCCATACTCTTCGGCAATATCGCCACAAAAAAAGGAGCCGTCCCCACCCTGCTGGGAGGCATCGGCATTTACATCGTGGTCTGCATCCTCGGCTTTTTCATGGGCCACAATGTGGAAAGCGCCTCGCCGGAAACCCTGGACGCCGCCATCCAAGGCTCCACCCGACTGTTCTGGGTTCTGTCCATCCTTGTGGGAATGGCCCAGGGCGGCATGCAGGCCATCTCCCGCTCCACCTTCGGGAAGCTGATTCCCCCGGAGCGCTCCAACGAATACTTCGGCTTCTTTGACGTATTCGGCAAGTTCGCCACCATTATGGGGCCCGCCCTGTATGCAGCCATTGCCACCGCCACCGGTCGCTCCTCCATCGGCATTCTTGCCATCGCGCTCCTGTTTGTAGTCGGCGGCGTCCTGCTGCTGGTGCAGCGCCGGTACGACACCAAAGCCGCGTGATGCCCAATGTGCACAAACAGCCCGGTTTCCTGCGCGGAAACCGGGCTGTTTTAGAGCGGTACTGCCAAGGCCGCTCTGTTCCTCTCGGCGATTATCCCAGCAGCTGAGGCAAAAAGCTGCTCCCCACCGCAAAATCCACGCCAAAATTAGCGGTTACTGTGGCGGCGATATCGGCAAAGGTCGCCCTTGTGCCCAGGTTGCACCCCTGCTTCATCCGCGGGCTGTACGCCAGCAGCGGCGTATATTCCCGGGAGTGATCCGTGCTTTCCGTAGACGGGTCACAGCCGTGATCCGCTGTGATAAGCAGCAGATCCTCCGCCGCCATCTCCGCCAGAAACCCACCCAGCCACCGATCAAATTCGTTCATGGCCGCCGTATAGCCCTCCACATCGTTGCGGTGACCGTACAGCATGTCAAAATCCACCAGATTGACAAACGCCAGCCCGTGAAAGGCCTCCTTTTGCAGCGCGGAGGTCTGTTCCATCCCATCCCCGTTGCCGGTGGTGCGGCGCGAGTCCCGGACACCCCGGCCCGCAAAAATATCGCCGATTTTGCCAATGCCGATGACATCGTATCCCTGTTCCGCCAGCCCATCCAGCATGGTGAAACCGGGCGGCTCCAGGGAATAATCGTGGCGATTGGTCGTTCGGGTGTACCGGGGATACTCCCCCACATAGGGCCGTGCAATCACTCGGCCCACGCCGTGCTCCCCTGTCAGGATGGAACGGGCCGTCTCGCAGGCGCGGTACAGCTCCTCCAGCGGGATCCAGGCCTCGTTGGCGGCAAGCTGAAACACGCTGTCGGCGGAGGTATATACGATCCACCCGCCGGTCTCCTTTTGTCGGGGGCCGTAATCCAGCAATACCTGCGTGCCCGACGCCGGACGATTGCAGAGAATCTCCCGGTCGGTCGCCTGCCGAAACGGCTCCAGCACCTCCGGCGGGAACCCGTCCGGGTACGTCGGCAGAGGCTGCTTCGACAGGACACCGGCGATCTCCCAGTGGCCGGTGGTGGTGTCCTTGCCCTTCGATGCTTCGGCAAGGCGGCCATAGCAGCCGGAGGGCTGTTCCACTCCCGGAGCGTAGTCCATGCCGTCTATGTGAAACAGCCCCAGCCCCGCCATATGGGGGACATGGAGCCCGCCGCTGTTCCACAGCGCCCGAAAGGTATTGCTGCCGCTGTCGCCGTATTGATCCGCATCTGGCAGTTCTCCGATTCCGGCACTGTCCAGCACCACCAAAAAAATCCGTTTATAGTTCATATGCCGCCACATCCTTCCCCAGGCCTGTTTTGCATCTTTTCATAGCCGCCGTCATACCAAAGTGCGGCGGTATTGGGCCGCCAGTTCCCGCACCGCGCGAAAGGGAACCGAAATCTGCCCCCTCTGCTCAAAGGAAATCGTCAGCATCTCAAAGGAGCCGGTGGTGCGAATCCACGCGTTTATGGCTCCTCTCATCCGATTGCCGGCGTCGTCCGCACAGACTCCCTCCAGCTGCCCCGCCTTTTCCACCGTGGAGCCGCTCCCGGGGCTTCCCAGCTGTTGGCGGGCCAAGTCCGCCAGACGCTCCAGCGCGTGCAGATCACACTCCACTTTATACTGGCCCAAAAACGCCACAGACAAAGTCGCGGCGCGTCCTCTGCCGCTGATTTGCAGCCGCACCGTCCCCTCCAGCGATTTTCCGTTTTCGGCGCCATACATGCCGCCGACTGCCCGCACCGGGTATTGCAAGTCCCGCGCCTCCTTCTCCCTGTTTGCATTTTACGCCTATTATACCCCATTGCGGGAAAGACGGTCAATCGGCCTCCATGGCGCTTTTCGATATTTTACCCCGATGTGTGTAAAAATTAACAAATCCTATTGCTTTTCCATCGCCGAATATGCTATTATTTAGCATAATGGGGTAATTTGTGTTATATAGCCTTTTTTTCGGCAGATTTCCTTCTGCCATTTACCTCATTCCAACCTTTTTTAATTTTTTTTCATATATATCACTTATATTAAGGTAAAGGAATTTTTCGTATGTCCATTGATTGGGGACTGGCTGCAAACGTCGTCTTTTCCGGCCTTATCATTGTGTTTACCGTCCTGCTGCTGCTCATCCTGCTTGTTACCATTATGGGTAAGATTTTG
Organism: Ruminococcaceae bacterium OttesenSCG-928-L11; assembly: GCA_030265885.1. GTDB lineage: Bacteria > Bacillota > Clostridia > Oscillospirales > Ruminococcaceae > WRAV01. The sequence goes on from JAJDGX010000033.1 coordinate 5,866, forward strand.
GGCTCCAAGCCCTCTGCACCCAGCAAGCCGGACTCCGGCTCGCCCTCCACACCCTCTGCACCTTCCATTCCCGCTCCGCCTGCTCCGCCCACCGTGCAGGACACCGCAAGCGGAAACGAGGTTGTCGCGGTAATCGCCGCCGCTGTCAACGCCTATATGGAAGAGGATGCTCCCGGTACGCCGTACCGCATCAGCAGCATCGCCCCCCGCGCCGGTCGCGCAAAGGAACTGCGCCCCGCCTGGGGATTCGCCGGTATGCGCCAGAATACGGAGCCGTTTTAATCGACTTCCAGGGCCTGTTGACATAAATGGAATGCACGGATTATTGAGCGATTTTGGTGCATTTCCAGGCGGCATAGGCAAATAAGGCTGACGCCTATTTGCCTGGGCCAACGACGAAAGGCCCAAAAATCGCCAAAAATACGGGCCGTTCGCTTTATGTCAACAGGCCCCAAATACCATATGAAAGGGATGCGGCCACATTATGTTTCAAACAATAATTGACTTGTTCTGGGAATCCGGGCTCACCAGCCTGACACCTCAGCACATTATTATGATTCTCATTTCCTTTGTTTTGATTTACCTGGCCATCGCCAAGGAATTCGAGCCCCTTCTCCTTCTCCCCATCGCCTTTGGCATGCTGCTCGCCAACCTTCCCCTCGGCGGACTTTTCTCCGAGCCGGAAACCCTTTATACGCTGATTGCAAGCCCCGAAGCCCTGCCGGACGGAGCCTCTCTCAAAACGGTGGTAGAAAACGGGCAAACCCTTTACTACGCCGCCAAAACACAGGCCGGCGGACTCATCTACTACTTATACCAGGGCGTCAAGCTGGGCATCTATCCCTCTCTGATTTTCCTGGGCATCGGCTGTATGACTGACTTCGGCCCCCTCATCGCCAACCCCAAAAGCTTCCTGCTGGGCGCTGCCGCTCAGCTGGGTATCTTCATCACCTTCCTGGGCGCCATGCTGCTGGGACAAATCCCCGCCATCGGCTTTACCGCACAGGATGCGGGCGCCATCGGCATCATCGGCGGCGCCGACGGCCCGACAGCCATTTACACCGCCACCAAGCTGGCTCCCCATCTGCTGTCCTCCATTGCCGTTGCGGCCTATTCCTACATGGCTCTCGTTCCCATCATCCAGCCCCCGATTATGCGCGCGCTGACCACCGAGAAGGAGCGCATGGTCGTCATGGAGCAGCTGCGGCCCGTCAGCAAGCAGGAAAAAATCATTTTCCCCATCATGGTTGCCGTATTCTGCATCCTGCTCATCCCCTCCACCGCTCCCCTCATCGGTATGCTCATGCTGGGTAACCTGATGAAGGAATCCGGCGTTGTAGATCGCATCGCCAAAACCGCCCAGAATGAGCTGATGAACATTGTCACCATCTTCCTGGGTATATCTGTCGGCGCCACCGCCAGCGCAGAGGCCTTCCTGAACCTGCGCACCATCGGCATTATCATTCTGGGTCTCGTCGCCTTCTCCTGTGGAACCGCAGGCGGCGTGCTGTTCGGCAAGCTGATGTACAAGGTTACCGGAGGCAAGGTCAATCCTCTTATCGGCTCCGCAGGCGTGTCCGCTGTTCCCATGGCGGCCCGCGTCTCCCAGAAGGTCGGCCAGGAATACAACCCCTCCAACTTCCTGCTCATGCATGCCATGGGCCCCAATGTTGCCGGCGTTATCGGCTCTGCCGTCGCCGCAGGCGTGTTGATTTCCGTGCTCGGCTAAAACTGAAAAATATAGCAAATGCGCTTCCCATGACGGAAGCGCATTTTTTTCAGGATAATTTCACAGAACACTCAAACAATATTTTTGTTTTATACTGTACTTTTCTGCTTTTTTTTGTTAAACTTAACAGGTAGCCTGTCGATATCTAATAATGGTTACCCTTGCGAAATCGAGTCTTTTGGAGTCATACGGTTTCGCCCCGCTTTCCGATATTGTCTGCAAGTGAGACAACTGTCGGAGAGCATTTGCACTATTATAAGGCCGTAGCCCGGCCTTGCATGACACAAACAGGGAGGTGAGATTTTGGCTGCTGAAGCTGTACTGAAAGTCAAGGAGGCGGAGGACAAGGCCAAGGAGATCATCCGGGCCGCCAACGAAAAAGCCCGGCAGATTGTCGTTTCCGCCGAAAAGGACGCTGTTGAACGCAAGAAGTCCATCCTGGCCGAAGCTGCCCGAAGCAGACAGGAAACAATCGACGCGTCTGTCCGCAAAGCCGAACAGGACTGTGAGGCCCTCGTTGCGGACGGGGCTAAGGAACATCAGGCCCTACTGTCCCCGGATCCAGGTAAATTCCAAAGCGCTGTACAATTAATCGTCGAAAGGATAGTGAGTGCCAATGGCAATAGCTAAGATGAATCGCTTCACTCTCTTAACCTTCCGGGATAATCGCAACGCGCTGTTAAAGGATTTACAGAAGTTCGGGGATGTTCATTTTCGCGATCTTTCCAGGGATGAGCTGGAGGACATGGAGGCCCTGAAGCAGGAGCATTCCGTCGCCGACATCACCCGCTGCGAATCTGAACTGGACAGAGTGCAGTTCACCCTAGCCAAGCTTGCTCCCCACGCACCGAAGGCAGGATTGACAGCCAAGCGCCCCACCCTCTCCTACGATGAGTTCGACGCATACCTGAACAACTACGACTACCGCAGCGTGTGCGATTACGTCAAGGAGCAGGACGACAAGGCCGCCGCCATCAAGTCCGAGATTTCCCGGCTCACCTCCGAAAACGAGGGCCTGAAGGCCTGGCTTTCGCTGGATACCTCCCCGGAGCAGCTGGACGCGCTTTCTGTTGCGAAATACCTGGTCGGCACCGTCAATAAAACCACCGCCGATCTGTTTAGAGAGAGTCTCGAAAAGGAATTTGACGCACTGTACATCGAATTCCTCGGCACCGTAAAGGACGATATGGCCATGGTGCTCCTCACGGATCCCGATTCCTACGAGGATCTGTTTGCCAGGGCCAAGGATTTGGGCTTCTCCAAAAGCAATCTCAGCTTTCGCGACGTCCCCTCCAAAATCGTCAAAGAGAACAACGACAGGATCAAGGCCCTTGCCGCGGAGCAGGAGCAGGCCCAGGACAGCATCAAGTCCAAGGCCGGCGAGCACAGTTCCCTGCTGATTGCGGCTGACTGCCTCAAAACCACACTGGCAAGGGAAAAAGCGGCGGAAAACTTCCTCGGCTCTGACTCCGTCGTATTTATCGAAGGATGGGTTCCCCAGGAGGATGACTCCGAGTTTCGCGCCATCATCGCGCGGGATTGCGGCGACAACTACTTCCTGGAGCAAGAAGCGGTGGAGGACGACAGCGCCTCCGTCCCCATCAAGCTAAAGAACAACAAAATCGTCAGCGCCTTCGAGAGTGTCACCGCCATGTACTCCATGCCCCGCTACAACGAGTTCGACCCCACCCCCCTCATGGCCCCCTTCTATTGGTTCTTCTTCGGTCTGATGGTGGGCGACATGGGCTTCGGCCTCGTTTTGCTGGTCGGCACCACACTGGCGCTGAAGCTTCTCGACCTGAAACCGGGTACGCGGAAGTTTCTCCAGTTTTTCTTCTACCTCAGCTTCGGCGTTATCCTGGGCGGTGCCGTGTATGGCAGCCTGTTCGGCGTGGGCGTTTTCAAGCCCATCACCGTAATGGAAAACGGCGTCCCGCTGCTGGATGAAGCCGGCAAGGTCGTCAAAAAAGCCATATTGGATACCGACTACGACATCGTCAACATGATTCTCTTCTCCATCGGCCTCGGCGTTGTTCACGTCACCTTCGGGCTGATTGTGAAGGCCGCCAAGTGCATCAAGCAGGGAGACCCCGCAGGCGCCATCTTCGATTCCCTGTTCTGGATTCTGGCGGTGTTTTCCGGCATCGGCCTCGTCGTCGCCTTTATGGCCCCCGGCATGCTGCCCGCCGCGCTCAGCTCTGTTTGCGGCTGGGTCTTTGGATTGTCCATGCTGGGCATTGTTCTCACCGCCGGGCGTACAAGCCCCAGCATCGGCGGCAAAATCGGCAACGGCCTCTACGGCGCTTACGGCATCACAAGCTACGTCGGCGACCTGGTGTCCTACACACGCATCGTGGCTCTGGCCCTTTCCGGCGCGTACATTGGCTTCTCCTTCAACCTGATGGCAGGCCAGATTCCCGGCTTTATGAAGTTCATCCTCGGCGCCGTCATCGCCGTGTTCGGCCAGGCCCTGAACCTGGGTCTTTCCCTGTTGGGCGCTTATGTCCATACCTGCCGCCTGCAATACGTTGAGTATTTCGGCAAGTTTTACGATGGCGGCGGCGTCCCCTTCGCGCCATTGACCCTGAAGAACGAATCCGTTCACATTAAGAAATAGGAGGAACGTTACTAATGGCTGACTTTTTCATTAACAATGGTGGTATTATCTTTACAATTTTCGGCGCTGCTATCGCGGTTTTCCTGGGCGGTATGGGCTCCGCCAAGGGCTGCGGACTCGTAGGTGAGGCCGCTGCCGGTGTTGTCACAGAAGAGCCCGAGAAATTCGGACAAGCACTGATTCTCCAGCTGCTCCCCGGTACACAGGGCCTTTACGGCTTCATCATCGGCTTCCTGATTGCCCTGCAGATCACCCCCGCCCTCACCATGACACAGGGCCTCTACCTTCTGGCTGCCGCTCTTCCCGTTGCCTTCACCGGTTACTTCTCCGCTGTTGCACAGGCCAAGGTTGCCTCTGCCGGCCTTCAGATTCTGGCCAAGAACCCCTCCGAATCCACCAAGGGTATCATCCTTGCCGTTATCGTTGAGACATACGCCATCCTGGGCTTTGTCGCATCCATTATCATGCTGTTCGTCACATTCCCCGCCTAATTCAACCGGGAATACACAACAGGCGGCCTCTTCCTAACGGGAAATCTCATGGAGGCCGTCATACGCATGGAAGGGATGTGAACAAGTGTCCGGTCTGGATAACCTAACCGCGAAAATACTGGAGGACGCAAACAAGCGCGCCTCCGAGATTACCGGGGCAGCCGACGACCAGGCCAAGTCCATCCTGGACGAGGCCACCGACGAAGCCAACCGCGACAAGGACCGCATTTTGACCGACGCAAAGACCGAAGCGGCCCGGGCGGCGGAACAAGTCACTCTCGGCAAGACCCTTGCTGTCCGCGACCAAAACCTGGACGCGAAGCAGCAAACTCTTGACAAGGTGTTCGCATCGGCCCTGGACAGCCTGAACAATATGACAGAGGCGAACTTCAAGAAGTTCCTGTTCGCCTACCTCATCGCCCTGGATCCCGACGGAGACGAGCTGCTCCTGCCGGAGAAGTTCGGCGTTTCTGTCGACGATGCCAACGCGGCTCTCAAGGCCGCCGGCAAAAAGGGCAACCTGGTCAAGAGTTCCGACAGCCGCACCATTCAGGGCGGCTTCATCCTGAGCAAAAACGGCATCGAGCAAAACAACACCTTTGAGTCCCTCGTGGCCTTCTACCGCTACGAGCTGGAAAGTGAAGTTTTGAAGCTGCTGTACTGAAAGGAGGCTCCTCATTGAAAGACACCGATTTCGTGGAATCTTCCGCTTATTTGCGTGTACAGGAAAAGCGCCTTCTCCAGAACAGCAGCCTGGAACGGGTTGTCGATGCGCCCAATGTGATGGAAGCCCTCCGGATGCTCTCGCAAAACACCGACTACGACTTTGCCTCCCTCAAATCCGTCGCCGATTACGAGCAGACGCTGAAGGCGGAGTTGAAGCGCGTGTATAAAATGGCCTACGCATTGGCAAAGGGAAACCGCCAGGTGGTCGATATTCTGGCCTGCCGGTACGATTTCCACAATGTCAAGGCCGCTGTAAAAGCCAATCATTTCCGTCAGCGCTCGGATGTTCCCTACGTCCGTGTCACCGACGTTGACCCGGCGGAGATTGAGCGTCTCGCTCAGGATCCCACCGCCAAAACCGATTTGCCCGAGCACATCGCCAAGGCCGTGAAGGACGCCCAGTCCGCCTTTGGGCGCACCTCCAATCCCCAGGACATTGACGTGGTGCTGGACAAAGCCATTTTCGCTCACATGCTCACATTGTGTGAGACATGCGGCAACAGCTTCATCACCGACTATGTGAAGATGGCGATTGACTTTTACAACATCAAGACCCTGCTTCGGGTCAAGGCCATGCAAAAGGGCACGGCGTTCCTGGCGGAGACATTGGCTCCGGGCGGGAAAACCGACACCGGCTTTTTTGTAGAGCATTACAACAAAACGCCCGCCGCCATGGTTCCCGTCTTTTACTACAAGTATTTTGGCGAAGCCATGCGCGCCGGAATGGAAAGCTTCGAAAAATCCGGCAACTATTCCAATCTGGAACGGCTCTTTGACAATCTGCTGATTGCCCACACCAAGGCCGCCAAGTATATGGCTTTCGGCGCCGAGGTGCTGTTTTCCTACCTTGTATCCAAGGAGAACGAGATCCGCCAGATCCGTATTGTCATCACCTGCAAGCAGAACAACATCCCGCAGGAATCCCTGAGAGAAAGGCTGCGTGACAACTATGCATAAAATCGGCGTCATCGGCGACAAGGATTCCGTGCTGTTTTTCAAAGCCTTCGGGATGGATGTATTCCCTGTGGATGAATCCGAGCCGGATGAAAACCGCAAGATTGTGGACATGCTTGCCCGGGACGGATATGGCATCATCTTTATCACCGAGCAAATTGCCAGTACCATCAGTGACACCATTGACCGGTACAACAATGTGATTACCCCCGGCATCATCCTGATTCCCTCCAACACCGGCTCCCTTGGCATCGGCCTAAAACGGGTCAGCGACAACGTGGAGCGGGCCGTCGGTATGAACATTCTGGACTAACCTGCTTTTCATTGAAAAAAAGCAGGCAAAAGAAACTTACTGCGCTTCGCGGTTCCTTCACGGAATCATCGCGATGGCGCTTGACAAAATTCACGTCCGCGACCGTTGCGGATCTGTGGAAGGAGTAGTGAAACCTTGGAAGTAGGTAGGGTTGTAAAAGTATCCGGCCCGCTGGTTCTTGCCAAAGAAATGGATCACGCTCGTCTGTATGACGTGGTCAGCGTATCCGAGCAGAATTTGATCGGTGAGATCATTGAAATGCGCGGAGATGTGGCCTCGATTCAGGTTTACGAAGAAACATCCATGCTTGGCCCCGGTGAGCCTGTTACCAGCCGCGGCGAGCCTCTTAGCGTAGAGCTTGGCCCCGGCCTGATCGAATCGATGTTTGACGGCATCCAGCGCCCCCTGGAAAAGGTGCGCGCCGTTGCGGGGGACTTCATCACCCGCGGCATTGCCGTTCCCGCCCTGGACAGGGAGAGAAAGTGGGAGTTCGTCCCCACCAAAAAAGCCGGCGATGAGGTAATTGGCGGCGATATCCTGGGCACCGTGCAGGAGACCCCGTCCATTGAACACCGCATCCTCGTGCCCCCCAAAATGAAGGGCAAACTCAAATCCATCACCGGCGGTTCCTATACCGTCACCGAGGTCATCGCCGTTCTGGAAACCGACAAGGGCGACGAAAACCTCACCCTGATGCACAAATGGCCTGTCCGGGTGCAGCGCCCCATCAAGCAAAAGCTGAACCCCGACATCCCCATGATCACCGGCCAGCGCTCCATCGACACCTTCTTCCCCGTCGCCAAGGGCGGCACCGCCTGCGTTCCCGGGCCCTTCGGCTCCGGCAAGACCGTTGTGCAGCATCAGCTGGCCAAATGGTCCGACGTGGACGTCGTGGTGTACGTTGGCTGCGGCGAGCGGGGCAATGAGATGACCGACGTGCTCAACGAGTTCCCGGAGCTGAAGGATCCCCGCACCGGCGAATCTCTGATGAAGCGCACCGTGCTCATCGCCAACACCTCCAACATGCCTGTGGCCGCCCGTGAGGCGTCCATTTACACCGGTATCACCATCGCCGAGTATTTCCGCGACATGGGCTACTCTGTCGTTATGCTGGCCGACTCCTCCTCCCGCTGGGCCGAGGCGCTCCGCGAGATGTCCGGTCGTCTGGAAGAGATGCCCGGTGACGAGGGTTACCCCGCATACCTGGGCTCCCGTCTGGCCGAGTTCTACGAGCGCGCCGGCCGGGTCAAGACCATCGGCAGCGACGACCGGGACGGCACTCTGACCGCCATCGGCGCCGTATCCCCTCCCGGCGGTGACTTGTCCGAGCCTGTCACTCAGGCCACCCTGCGCATCGTCAAGGTGTTCTGGGGCCTCGACTCCGCTCTGGCCTATGCCCGTCACTTCCCCGCCATCAACTGGCTCAGCTCCTACAGCAACTATGTGGACGGCATCTCTGCCTGGGTCAACGCCAACATCGACGAGCGCTACGGCGATCTCCGCCAGCGGGCTCTTTCCCTGCTCCAGGAGGAGGCCAACCTGAACGAAATCGTTCGACTGGTCGGCTACGACGCGCTGTCCGAGCGGGATCAGCTGAAGCTGGAGACAGCCAAGTCCATCCGCGAGGACTATCTGCAGCAGGACTCCTTCCACGAGTTGGACTCCTATGCCTCCACCAAAAAGCAGATTGAGCTGCTGGATCTGGTTATGTCCTTTATCGACATCGCCAACCATGCGCTGGACGAAGGCGTGTACCTGAAAAAGATTCTGGCACTGCCTGTACGCGATTCCATCGCCCGGGCGAAATATACTCTCGAAACCGAAATCTCCAAGATTGCCGACATCCGTGTGCAACTGGAGAAGGACGTGGAAGAGTTGATCAAACAGGAGGTGAGCGTACATGCTTAAGGAATACAGAACCATATCGGAGCTTGTAGGCCCCCTGATGGTCGTCGAAAACGTCGAAGGCGTCAAATACGACGAGTTGGTCGAAATTGAAATCCAGGACGGCAGCATCCGCCAAGGACGCGTGCTGGAAATCAACGGCGACAAAGCGGTTGTTCAGCTGTTCGAAAGCTCCCAGGGCATCAACCTGAAAAACTCCCGGGCCCGCTTCCTTGCCCGTCCCCAGGAGTTGGGCGTTTCCACCGACATGCTGGGCCGCGTATTCGACGGCATGGGCCGTGTCAAGGACAATGGCCCCAAAATCAACCCCGACGAGCGCCGGGACATCAACGGCGTTCCCATCAACCCGGTGGCCCGCGACTACCCCTCTGAGTTTATTCAGACCGGTATTTCCGCCATCGATCACCTGAATACCCTGGTTCGCGGCCAGAAGCTGCCTGTGTTCTCCGCCTCCGGTCTCCCCCACGCGGAGTTGGCGGCTCAGATTGCCCGTCAGGCCCGGGTACGCGGCACCGATACCAACTTCGCCGTTGTATTCGCCGCTGTGGGTATCACTTTTGACGAAGCCCAGTTCTTTATCAACGACTTCACCAAGACGGGCGCCATTCACAGGGCGGTGCTGTTCATCAACCTGGCCAATGACCCGGCTGTTGAGCGTATCTCCACCCCCCGTATGGCCCTGACCATGGCCGAGTACCTGGCCTATGAGAAGGACATGCACGTGCTCGTCATCACCACCGACATCACCAACTACTGCGAAGCCCTCCGCGAGACTTCCGCGGCCCGTAAGGAAGTTCCCGGCCGCCGCGGTTATCCCGGCTACCTGTACACCGACCTTGCCTCTCTGTACGAGAGAGCGGGCCGTATCAAGGGCAGGGGCGGCTCCATCACCCAGATTCCCATCCTCACCATGCCCGAGGACGACCGCACCCACCCCATCCCCGACCAGACCGGGTACATCACTGAGGGCCAGATCATCCTCAGCCGTGAGCTGCACCGCCGGGGCATTTCCCCGCCGATTGACGTGCTGCCTTCCCTGTCCCGTCTGAAGGACAAGGGCATCGGCAAGGACAAGACCCGCGAGGATCACGCCGATACCATGAACCAGCTGTTCTCCGCCTATGCCCAGGGCAAGCAGGCCAAGGAGCTGTCGGTCATCCTCGGCGAATCCGCACTGTCCGACGCGGATAAGCAGTTCGCCAAGTTCGCCGACGCCTTTGAGGAGCGCTATGTCAACCAGGGCTTCACCACCAACCGCTCCATCGAGGAAACGTTGGAGTTGGGCTGGGATCTGCTGACCATCCTCCCCAAATCGGAGCTCAAGCGTATCCGCGACGCCTGGATGGAAAAATATTATCCCGGCAACAAGGATACCGCCGACAACGCGTAGATTCCTATCCTGAATCTGCTTGAATCACGCCGATGGAAAGGAGGAATGAATCCCTTTGGCAAAACTGAATGTCAACCCCAACCGCATGGAGCTGACCAGCCTGAAGCGGAGGCTTGCCACCGCCACCCGGGGCCACAAGCTTCTCAAGGATAAGCAGGACGAATTGATGCGCCAGTTTATCGACCTTGTTCGCCGCAACAACACGCTGCGCAAGGAAGTGGAGGCGGAACTGCAGGAAGCCTACAAAGACTTTGTCCTGGTGGGCGCGCTGACTTCCCCGGAATTTCTGGAGGAAGCCGTCATGTTCCCCCGGGAGCAAATCACGCTGGAGATTACCCAAAAGAACATCATGAGCGTCAACGTACCGGAAATGAAGTTCAATCGGGTGTTCAACGACGATGAAAGCGGGATTTATCCCTATGGCTTCTATGGCACCTCCGACGAGTTGGACAGGGCGCTGGAAAAGCTGTTCCACATCCTCCCCCGACTCTTAGAGTTGGGCGAAGTGGAAAAGACCTGTAACCTGATGGCGGACGAGATCGAAAAGACCCGCCGCCGCGTCAACGCGCTGGAATACATGACCATCCCCCAGCTGGAGGAGACCATCCGGTATATCCAGATGAAGCTGGACGAAAACGACCGCAGCACCACCACCCGCCTGATGAAGTTCAAGAGCATGGCGGAAAAGCAGACGGCGTTGGAAGATGCCGCTGCCGCCCAGGCTGTGTAGTTTTTCTCTGAAAAGAGTCGAACAAATCGTGCGAGCACCCATGTAACCATAGGTGCTCGCACGATTTTTCTTGACCTTTCAACAGGAAACTGATACATTGCGGTTTTCGCAAAGAAAATTCCCTTGACAGGTCACTGTCAAGGGAATTTTTACTCTGGTTATAAACGCGGCTATGCTAATCCTTTACCGGCTGTACCGCAGCGCACGCCGCAGCCCTATCACAACCGGGGTGGTAATCAGTACCACACCGATACACTTCCACAGGGTGGTGGTGGAAATTGCCGCGATGATCATGTTGATGGCGGGTGTACCCGATTCCTCCAGAATCCGCTGGGCGTAGATCAGGTACAGCATGGTGTACACACCGAAGGTATTGGTCAGGTTGCCGATTGCCACGCTGATTCCCACCGCAGCCACATTGCCCTTTTTTGTCTTGCCAAACAGCCGGTCAAGGCCCTTGTAGGAAAAATAGGTGGTGATCGGAATCAACACCCGGGGCAATACAGACACCAGCGGGTTGACAAACAGCGGATCCAGAATGGATGCCGGGGACGTCAACGCCACAAACAGGCTGGACAGACCAAAGGCCAGACCCACCACAATGCCCGGATACAGCCCCATTGTCAGGGCCGCAATCAAAATGGGGATATGGGCCACCGTAATGCTGACAACCGGCAGCCGGATGGTACCCAAAGGCGTTGTCATCATAACAATCGTCAGGGCAATCATCATGCCGGTGGTTACCATTGTCTTTGTGTCAAAAATTTTCCCTGTTTTCCGCATTTGCGCTTTTACCATGTGTAACACTCCTTACTGCCGTTCCTCCCCTGTGGAAGGATACCGCGTAACCTGGGTTTATGGTCGGATTATATTAGGGCCTGTTGACATAAAGCTAACGGCCCGTATTTTAGGTGAGTTTTCGCATGCTGCCGTTTTCAGCGCTTACCGGCCGAAATACCGCGCACCCATCCGCTCACACTCATATCCATTATGCTCTATTCTATTTGCATCATACCACAATGGGAATAGCGGAATCAAGCGGTAAATTGTCGAGGATTTGTGTCGACTTTTCCCGGGAAATTATGGGATATGCCAGTTTTCACGTCTGAAATTACTCCGCCCGCGGTGTGCCATATCCAAACAGCTGCACCCAATATGTCGTACCGCCGCTGCGAACACGTGCCAATCCCATAGTGGTAAAGGGGGACAAAATATTCGTCTTGTGGCCCGTGGAGTTCATCCACGCATCCATTACCGTAGACGCTCTGTTCAGGCCCTGGGCGAGGTTCTCGCCGTACACCAGGCAGGAAATCGTGTACCACTTTTTCCCGTTGGGACGGATGTGCGAAAAGCGCTCCACAATCTCCTCGGCTCGCTTTTCCGCCACCGCCGTCAGGGTGGAATCCAACCGCAGCGCCGGAAGGCCCGCCTGCTGCCGTTCCCGGTTGACCAACACCAGCAGCGCCTGAATCTCATCGTTGGCGCTTTCTTTGGCTATGTATGTCGTTCTGGCTCCGTCCGACTCCCACACATCCGGCATATCGCCGGCGGCAAAGGCCGACAGCCCCTGTCCCAATACCATACCTACTATCAAAAGCACAGACATCCATTTTCTAAACTGCAATTCGACACCTCCTGCTGTAATCGGTCGCAATTATATAGTAACAACAGGAGGCTGTTTTCTTGCAGCAACAGAAAATTTAATATTTGGTCACCCAACCTGACTTCCCTTGTCTGTGACCGCTTTTATTGAGCCAGCGCATTGTTGATGGCACTGAGATACGCCCGGATGCAGGCCTCCACAATATCGGTGTCCAGTCCCCTGCCGGTGACCACCCTGTCGCCGTTGTAAATTTGCACGGTGCTCTCCCCCAGCTCGGTGCGTCCCTCGGAAATGGACTGAATGGAGAAGTGGTGGAGGGGGTAGGAGTGCTTGACAATTTTATCCACCGCGTTAAAGGCGGCGATCACCGGCGTCTCGCCTCTGGCCACATGCTCGTACTCCTTGCCGTCGTGGAGCAGCTTCACCACGGAGGTAGCGGTCAAATTGGTGCCGGAGTTGACCACAAAGCTGACCAGGGAGTAGCTTTCATGGGTCTTTCCCTCTCCCCGCACCAATGCTTCAATATCGGCATCGTTGACCGTTTTTTTCTCGTCAGTCAATGCCTTGAACCGCTGAAAAACCGCTTCCAGCCGGTCATCGCCGATGTGATAGCCCAGCTGCTCCAGCCGCTCCCGCAGGGCAGCCTTGCCGGAGTGCTTACCCATCACCATCCGATTGACGTGGACACCCACATCCTCCGGCTTCATGATTTCATAGGTCAGGGGATTGGCCATGATGCCGTGCTGATGCACGCCGGCCTCGTGGGCAAAGGCGTTGTCGCCGATGATGGCCTTGTGGGGGTGCATCGACAAATCGATGCTGTTGGCCAGCAGCTTCCCAGCCCGATAAAACTCCATTGTGCACACATTGGTGCGGGCGCCATACCACTCCCCCCGTGTGTGCAGAGCCATCACCACTTCCTCCAGCGCAGCCATGCCGGCCCGTTCCCCTATGCCGGCGATGGTGGCGTCAAACTGATCCGCCCCGGCCCTGACCGCGCTGAGAGTATTGGCCGTGCCCATGCCCAAATCATTGTGGCAATGCACCCCCAGCATCGTCTCCGCCGCCAGCTGAGGCTTCACAAAGCGAATCCAATCCGCCATTTCCTCCGGCGTAGTATAACCTACGGTATCGGCGATGTTCAGCACACTGCCGCCCGCTGCCTCCACCGTGCGAAAAACATCCAGCAGAAACTCCCGGTCGGTGCGGGTGGCGTCCTCCGCCGTAAACTGCACCACCGGACACAGACTGCGGGCATACCGCACCGCATCCCGGGCAATCTCCAGCAAACGGCTGCGGGAGACATGCAGCTTGTATTCCAAATGAATGTCACTGGTAGCCAGAAAGATGTGAATCATCGGCGCGGCGCCGTGCTTCACCGCCTCCCAGGTGCAGGAGATATCCCCCTCCATGGCCCGGCACAGGCCTGTCACCGCGCAGTCCTTTATGGTTCCGGCAATCTCCCGCACCGCGGCAAAGTCGTCCTTGGAGGCAATGGGAAAGCCCGCCTCAATGACATCGACCCGGAGCCGCTCCAGCTGCTTTGCTATCTCCAGCTTTTCCGCCAGGCGCATGGAGCATCCCGGTGCCTGCTCCCCGTCTCGCAGTGTCGTATCCAGCACACGAATCGTCCTGCTCTTCCCATATTCCGCCATTGCAATGCCTCCGTTTCCTGTTTCCGCCGACAAGGCGGCGGCACCTGCCGAACCCCCACTTGTCCCATATCTATTCCCATCTGTCGGGAATCAGACCTCAGGTCCGTTCATACAAAAAGCCCTCCGTCTCCAAAGAGACGGAGGGCGCTCCGCTATACCACTCTTTTGCCCGCACCACAGTAACACTTCGTGCGGCTGCCATGTCCAACAACATGCCTCCCGGTAACGGCGGAGTGCCGTCCTGACTTACTGGCGCCAAGCGCGTTCAGCCGGATGCTCAAGGGTGATTGTGCGCCGAATCCCTGCACCGCCTCGCACCAACCGGCGGCTCTCTGTGCCAGAAAAATTCGGACACTGTCCCTGTCATTGCATGTAAACTATTGATTTACCTTTATCATAGAATTTGCATATCCATTTGTCAATCGAAATCTTTCACAAAAACCAAATGCTTTTTTGTTGATTTTGCCTTATTTATAATACATAAACAGCTGGCACTTGATCATGCCGTTGTAAAGCTTCCGCTTTTTATCGGCCCTCCGGCCAAAGAAGGACTCAAATTGCTCGTGGGGGCTGATGATATACAGCTTCAACTGAGGGTGCCGCGCAAACACCTTTCCCATCCGTCGGTACAGCTCCTCCGCCTCCCGAATTTCCAGCAGCCGTTCCCCATAGGGCGGGTTGCACAGCACAATGGCCGGCTCGTCCGGCACGGCAAATCCATCAATATCCTGCTTTAGCGAGGAAACCCGCTTCCCCACCGCCGCCTTGTCGGCATTTTCCTTCGTCAGCCGGATGGCCTCCGGGTCAATGTCAAAGCCGTGGGCGTGGAATTTGGCATCCCGATTGATGGCCTCGATGGCGGCTTTCCGCTCCTGCTCCCAAACATTGCGGTGCATGGAGCTCCAGCTTTCGGCGGCAAACTTCCGCCTGACACCGGGGGCAATGCGAAACGCCCGCAGCGCCGACTCTATCAACAGCGTCCCGGAGCCGCACATGGGATCATAAACCGTGTCATCCGGGCGGATTCGCGCCAAATCGGCGATTCCCGCCGCCAGCGTCTCCTTGATGGGTGCCTCTGTGGAGTTTTGTCGATATCCCCGCTTGTGCAGCCCGATTCCCGAGCTGTCCAGCATGACGGTCACAACATCCTTTAATATGGAAAACCGGATTTGGTGCACCGCTCCCGTTTCCTCAAACCAGGCCTGTCCATATGCCTGCTCCAGCCGCTTGACCGCCGCCCGTTTGATGATAGACTGGCAGTCAGGTATGCTGTGCAGGCCGCTTTTCAGGGACCAGCCCTTAACAGGAAAGGCATCCTTGCGGCCGATAAACGCCTCAAACGGCAGCTGCACGATATTGTCAAACAGTTCCTCAAAGCTGCGGGCCTCAAAGGTGCCCAGCACCACGCACACCCGTTCCGCTGTCCGCATCCACAGGTTGGCGCGGGCCAGCACAGCTTCGTCCCCCGTGAAGGTCACCCGTCCATCCGCGACCGTCACATCGTCGCCGCCGATTGCGCGGGCTTCGTGCCCCACTATGCTTTCCAGGCCAAACAGGCAGGGAGCCGTTATGGTTAATTGTTGCATGATAGCGATACCGACCCTTTCCGGGATATCTCCGTTATTATTTGTAGTCCCCCAGCATAAACAGCGCGATTACCCCCAGCCCGGTGTGAGAGCCAATGACAGGGCCTATGTAATTTATCATGTAATCCTTGATGCCGGTGCGCTTGGAGACCTCCTCGGCCACAAACTGGGCATCCTCCAGGCAATCCGCGTGGCTGACCATAAAGAAATCGTTGGGGACAGCCCCCACCCGCTTCTCTGTTTTGGCAATCACATCCAACAGGGCCTGCTTGCGACCCCGCACCTTGTCAATCACCTTCAGCTTGCCGTCCACATCCAGGTGGATGATGGGCTTGATTCCCAGCATGGAGCCTGCAATGGCAGACATGCGGGATACCCGGCCGCCCCGATGCAGATGCATCAGATCCTCCACCGCTACCATGTGAACCACCTTGTCCCGGTTGTCGACGACCCATTTAGCAATTTCCGCCATGGGCTCGCCCGCGTCCCGCTGCTCAATCGCCTTGCGGATGATAAAGCCCTGCCCCATGGAGGCCGCCAGGCTGTCCACTACCATGACATCACGCCCGGGGTATTCCTCCCGCAAGTCAGCGGCGGCGGTCATGGCGGAGTTGCAGGTGCCGCTCAGCCCGGAGGAAAACGCGATGTACAGCACATCCTTGCCTTCCTTGACAAAGGGCTCCATAAAGGCTCTGGCATCCTCAATATTCACCTGCGCCGTAACAGGCATCTTTCCGTCCCGCAGGAACTGGTAAAACTCCTTCGGAGTTTTGTCGTAGGCCTTGTACACCACATCATCGATGATGTAGGACAGCTCGATCACCTCGACGTCGTGTTCCTGCAGATACTCCCTGGTCAGGTCGCAGCTGTCATCCGT